>JAFXZT010000032.1 GCA_017541145.1 Bacteroidales bacterium
ATATGGATATAAGTTTCGATGTATGTGTAAGATGCAGACTTTTCCCAATAACTGCTGTAATTGCGGTTACGGATTGCTTTCATCACGGAATTCGGATTGAACATCGACTTTTCTTCACCGATGATATAACCGTCGTAAGCATGTTCCATTAGTTCGAGGTTCATGTTGTTTTCCTCGCATAGTTTTTTGACCTCATCTTTTGTAAAACCGTAATATTTAGCAGTCGCACCCGGATTTATTATGCTACATTCGTCAAAATTATTGAGTGCTGACTGTGTTTCGTACTTTATAATCGGCAGAATACCCGTCATATAAACAAGCAGGAAAAGTTTATTTGCAGAATTTGACTTGAACATCGCACGCAAAAAATTGACATATTCATCCCGCGTCTTTATGTCCTCGTCCCTGACAAGCATATCCCACTCGTCAATAATCAAGATAAAACGGTCGCCGGTCTTTTCGTTGATTTCTGTAAGTGCATCAGCAAACGATTCTGTTTCAACTAAAAACGAATATGACTTTTTCAGGTCGGCAACAAAACGCTTTTGCGCTTCTTTTACAACGGTTTTATGGTCGTAAGTCGAAAACTTGTTCCAATCAATATAAATTGTCGGATATTTATTAAGATGTTTTTTGTAGTCGGGTGATTTTGTGATGTCAAGACCTTCAAAAAGTTTTTCGGAATTGCATGAGCGGTCGTAATAAGCATACGCCATCTTTGCCGCAACGGATTTTCCGAAACGCCGCGGACGGGAAATGCACAGAAACTTATTTTCAGTACCGATATTATTGTTCAAGACATTCAACAATCCCGACTTGTCAATAAAGTTACTGTTTTTTATGGTTTCAAAATCAATATTTCCGTAATCAATAAACTCGCTCATAATGTTTTAACTTTTTGATTTAACATTTTCCATTTTATTCACCTTCAATCACTTCCAATTCTACTTCATGCTTGGATTCCGCTTTGTTGTAATTAACACCCAAAAGAATTATCTTCTTTGAAAAGCCTTTAAGACTTGCCGGATAGTTTTTGCGTTTGATTTGAGCGATTGCTCCGTCGGCGGTTTTGTCGTATTTGAGCTCCACAACGATTGCCGGGCGCGACGACTTTGGCAACGGTACAAAAACCATATCCGCAAAACCTTTGCCCGTAGGAAGTTCGTGAAAAATTTTGTAGTCCTTTTCTGCTGCAAAATAAGCCATACGGATAGCACACGCCATTGCCGCTTCGTTGTTGATTCTCTGAACAGAGGACGCATTAGGGCGGTAATTATCAAAAGCGTTTGCAATATATTCTGTGTCAAGTTTAAGCGTCTTATCCAATAAAGTCAAAGAATTTGCCAACGCCTTTGAAAGCCAATCCCAACCCGCTTTTGCAATAGTATTTCTAAACTCACCAGAAACCTCTGTGTTAGGAATCATAACGCGGTAAGTTTCAGGATCGTATGATAGATATCCGAGATGAACCAAAAGCGTAAAAACATCGTCGGCATTTTCGATATGTCTCATATCGTTTCTAAAACTTGTAACCTCCACAGCCACCGCACCGCCGTTGAGCATTTCTTCAATTTTCGGGCGGACAGTTTCATCGTTGATATGGATATAAGTTTCGATGTATGTGTAAGATGCAGACTTTTCCCAATAACTGCTGTAATTGCGGTTACGGATTGCTTTCATCACGGAATTCGGATTGAACATCGACTTTTCTTCACCGATGATGTAACCGTCGTAAGCATGTTCCATTAGTTCGAGGTTCATGTTGTTTTCCTCGCATAGTTTTTTGACTTCATCTTTTGTAAAACCGTAATATTTAGCAGTCGCACCCGGATTTATTATGCTACATTCGTCAAAATTATTTAATGCCGATTGTGTTTCGTACTTTATAATCGGCAAGATTCCCGTCATATAAACAAGTAAGAAAAGTTTGTTTGCAGAATTTGACTTGAACATCGCACGCAAAAAATTGACATATTCATCCCGCGTCTTGATGTCCTCGTCCCTGACAAGCATATCCCACTCGTCAATAATCAAGATAAAACGGTCGCCGGTCTTTTCGTTGATTTCTGTAAGTGCATCAGCAAACGATTCTTGCGTTTCCAAAAACGGATATGACTTTTTAAGGTCGGCAACAAAACGCTTTTGAGCTTCTTTTACAACGGTTTTATGGTCGTAAGTTGAAAACTTGTTCCAATCAATATAAATTGTCGGGTATTTGTTAAGGTGAGTTTTGTAATCGGGTGATTTTGTGATGTCAAGACCTTCAAAAAGTTTTTCGGAATTGCATGAGCGGTCGTAATAGGCATACGCCATCTGCGCCGCAACGGATTTTCCAAAACGACGCGGACGGGAAATGCAAATAAATGAATTACGTGTATCAATAACGCTATTCAAAAACTCTATAAGTCCCGACTTGTCAATAAAATTGCTCTTAACAGTACGTTCAAAATCAATATTTCCGTAATCAATAAACTCGCTCATAATGTTTTAACTTTTAGGGCAAAAGTAATGAAAAAATTTCACAAAATTGCTACTTCTTTTGTACATTCATGATATTTTTTTTCTTCCCTTTTTTTCACTTTTTTATTGTTATTTGATGTTCAAAATCCCAAAGTTAAAATAAAAAAAAGACTGCCAACCGACAGTCTTCTTTTTATTTGATTGAGTTTAGAAAATTCTAATAATGAACAATTACACGCAATTTGAGACTTTGAGGACGTTCATTCACGAAAAAGTCGCTGTTAGTATAAAAAACAGTTAACTCTCCCGGTGCATATTCATAATCAATTGTGGTACTGTAAAAAATAGTTTCAGAAGTACCATCATCATTATTTTTTTCCTCTGAGTAATAGCGTGTTTGAGGTAGCTGACTTTGATATTGAACGCCGTTGTCTTCCCAAGTGATATAAGCAGAAACTACTCCGTCAATACACATCGTTTCAGTTAGTTCCGGAAGTTCAAATCTATATCTAAAATATTGATTGTCAACTTTTTCCCAATCATTGGAGTTAATTTCCAAATCGAATCTGTGGATTAAAACAACACCGTCTTCGCCAGCCGGTCCCATCGGTCCCATCGGCCCCATATCGCCTTTGCACGATTGAAATATCAATACGGCAATCAGCATCGGTATAAATAGAAATATTTTTTTCATATTGTTAAAGTTTTATGATTTTTTTGAACAAATCTGCATTCTCGTTTACTTTGTCTTCACCGCCATAAACGCAGATATATCCGTTTTGTTTGAATTCTTTGAGTTTTTGCGCAAAACTTCGAATATCTTCGGCAGTTGTGTTGAGAATTTCTTCACGTTCGCGCTGAATATCTTCGTATTTGCGACCGATTAAGAAACGACTGATTGCCACGCGACCTTTTTGCGCTGTAGTCAACGGCTGATCTTTGCGTGAAATTGTACCGATGATATATTTCAACATCGTTTCGTCGTTCTCATTGAAATTTTCAAGATAGTTAACAACATTGTCGTAAACATCCAACGTTTCTTTCAAATTCGGGTCTCTGTAAGATGCAAAAGTTACCAAACCGTCAGTACCGAATTGCGACCAACTGCCGTATGCTCCGCCTCTTACGCGAACATTTGTTTGTAAATAGTCAGATGACAAAATTTTTGACAAAACGCATGTTTGACCATTCCACTGAAAATCCGGATTCATAAAATCCCACGCTTTCATTACATATTGAACCTTGGAAATTGTTGCAAATGCTTCCTGCTTGTTTTCAGGTTTGATTTCCCAATGCAAAATTTCAGATTTTTCAGTGTTGAGAGTTTTGATAATCTTATCACATTCAGCGGCAAACATCGAATAATCTTCCGGTTGACAGCTTACTGAACAAAAAATATTGTCACGACGGATAAGCAATTTTAATGCTTGCTGCATTTTACCAATAACTTCGTCAGCTTTTTCGTCGAAATTCTTGTTTAACTCCTTGATAAAGAAGTAGAAATCAATTCCGTCAAGATATTCGTTGATAAGAGAAGTTTCATCAAAATATGATTCAATTCTGCTTTGAGTATACGAAAAAGCTTTGGAATTAATATCCGATTCGTTTTGAGCCGCAAGTCTTGAAACCAATTCTTTGAGGCGTTCTTTGTCGTTGAGAACCGGATGATTAATCAGCTGGTCGAAAATCTCAAACATCTTTGAAAGATTTTCTCTCAACGTTTTGCCTTTAACGACAAATTCTGGAACAGCAATTCGTTTATTGTCAACAACTTTGGTGTAAACATTTGATAAAGTTGTACAGCCGCCTGTATATGTTTTGATAAAATTATCGAGTTCACCGTAAGAGAATTTTTCGGTTGACAACAATGGTAAAAATTCAGAAAGCAACGATGCATAAGGCAACAAGTCAAAAGGTAAAACTCTTAAATTAAATGACAAACTTGCATAAGTAATTTCATTTGTAAAACCTTCGTATACAACCACATCGCGGTCAGCTACATGTCTGAGTTCAGCTCTGTAATCCTCGGCCTTGGGATTGAGATCAGATTTTTCAAGCACCGGAATACATTTCAGTTGCTCAGGAGTTTCCGGAGTATTTTGAATCTCATCCAAAATTCGGTTTTCTTCAATCAAATTGTTGATTTCTTCCTTTGAAAGTGAAGCCTTGTAAGCATCGAGTTTGGCTTGAGTTTTTGCTTCTATCTCAGTTTCAAGACCTTGCTTTGGAGCAAAAGTTGTAAGAAGTGCGTGATTGTTGTTGATGAGATATTTTTCAATCAACTTTTCGAGCAAACCGTTTTCAACTTCGGATTTAAATTCACTGAAATTTTTGTTGGTTTCCATCACATCGAGCGGATTGGCGCCAAACATCCAAGCACCAAGAATCTCCCAAAGTTTTCTAAGTCCGGCTTGAGCATCGTTGCCTTCGCGGATTATAAATTCACGACGGTTAATTACAGCTTTAAGTGTCTCTTTATCAATGCCTTGTTTACAAACTTCAGTTAAAGTTTTCTGAATAAGAGCCTTAAATTTTTCTGCATCTTGGTCACTACAATTATGAGCCACAAACGAGAAAACGCCTTGTTGGTACGGATCGAAAAATACTTCGATTTCGCTACCTATTTTTGCATCCATAAACGCTTTACGAATTGCGCCGGATTCCTGATTTACAAGTACATCGCCTATTACATCAAGTGCCAAACATTCAATGATATTTGTATTAAGTGTTGTAACATAACTTAATGCAAGGTAAGTATCATTTTTCGGATCTGAATTTTCGTCAGCCGGATAATTTTGGTAAACAGATTTCATTTCGGCGAAAGGCTTTTGCAACTTGATATCATAATTGTTGCCAAGCTTCTCATATTTAGAGAGATAACCTTCGTCAAGTTTCTGAAGTTCTGTTTCTATATCTGCGTCGCCGTAGAAATAGATGTACGAATTTTCAGGATGATAGAATTTTTTATGGAAATTTGTAAAATGTTCCTGAGTTAAAGTCGGAATAAATTCAGGATCGCCGCCGGAAGAGCATCCGTAGCCGTTGTCAGGGAACAAATTTTTACAAATCAAAGTATCAAGCACGCGAATCGGGTCTGAGTAATAACCTTTCATCTCGTTGTAAACCACGCCGGTATATTTCAATTGGTCGTCCGGATTGTTGAGCACCATGCGCCAACCTTCCTGTTTGAGAATTCGTTTGTCATCGTAAATTCTCGGATTGAAAACGGCGTCAAGATAGATGTCAACAAGATTGAAATAATCTTTGGTACTGATACTTGCAACGGGATACATCGTAACATCGTTGCCGGTCATAGCATTCAAAAAAGTGGCGAGCGAACCCTTTATAAGCTGATCGAACGGACTTTTTACCGGATATTTTTTAGAACCGTTAAGCACAGAATGTTCCAAGATATGAGGAATACCGGAATCGTCATCAGGTTCGGTTTTGAACGCGATACAAAATGCTTTGTTGGTATCCTTGCACGCAACTTTTACAATGCGTGCTCCGGTTTTGATATGCCGGAAATAATACACATCGCCGTCCACGTCTTTGATGTGTCTTTTCTCTATAAGTTGATATTTATTTGTCATTAATTTTTTACCGTATTTAGATGTACAAATGTAAAAAAAATATGTTAAAAAAAAAGATTTTTTCAAAAGAAAATTATTACTCAAGCATTGCTATTTCTATTTACCCGCACATCTTGCGTTAGTTTGCAAATTACAATCAAAATCAAAGGTGCGCACGGTAAAAAAAATGCAATCAACGAATCATACAAAGTTCGTGACTTTTTTCTGTTTACAACAGATTATTTTATAATAAAAGAGGATGTTCCCAAAAAGCAATTTCTTATCAGGAACAGCCTCTTTTAACATTTAAACTTGTTGTATATCAGTTTTTTACTGAGTAATCAATTTGGAAATTACATCAACTTTTTCTTGAAGCATTTCTTTGGTTTTGGCTTCGCAGAGCAAACGCAAATAAGGTTCGGTGTTACTCATTCTGATATTAAACCACCAATCCTGATATTCAACTCTGTAGCCGTCGAAATCGTAAAATGCAGTCGGTTTTTCTTTCTCAACGAAATAATTTTTTACACGTTCCATTGCGCCTTTTTTGTCTTCGAGTTTGAAGTTGATTTCGCCGGAATTGTAATAATGTGTAATTTCGTCGATAAGAGCAGAAAATTTCTTGCCTTCAGCTTTCAGTTTGCTGACAATTCCAAGTACAATTGTACCTGCCAAAATTCCTGAATCTGAGTAGAAGAAATCTTTGAAATAGTAATGTCCTGCAAATTCGCCGCCGTAAATACCGTCAAGTTCTCTCAAACGAGGTGCCGCATTTGCACGACCGACTTTCCACATATACATCTCACCGCCAAAGTTTGCGATGTACTCTCCTACTGATTTTGAAGTTCTAATATCTTCAATTACAATGCCTTTCATCTTTCTTTCATTGAAGAAATAGTCAGCCATTGCAGCAATAATCAAGTCAGGAGCAATATGTCTGCCGAGGTCATCTACAAATACAACTCTGTCGGCATCGCCATCAAATACCAATCCGATATCAAGCTTCTCATTTTTAACGAGTTGCTGCATCTGACGTGTATTTTCTTCCATCAACGGATTTGGTGAATGGTTAGGGAAATTGCCGTCAAGTTCCTGATTGATATATGTAAAATCTGAAGGCCAAATATCACGAATAATTACGCTTGCTGCGCCGTTTGAAATATCTACGCCGACTTTGATATTCGAACAGTCTTTCAAAAATTTCTGTTGAAAATTGATATAATCCTGACGAATGTTTTTCTCGTAAACTTTACCTTTGTTAGCAACAGGTTTTATTTCGCCTTCGGTAGCAAGTTTTTCAAGTTTGTCAAGACCGGAATCATAACCGACCGGCAATGCGTTTTCTCTTGAAATCTTCAATCCGTTGTATTTTGCCGGATTGTGAGAAGCCGTAATTTGAACTCCGGCTTTGAAACCGTAGTTTGCTGTTGCGAAATAAACCATAGGAGTGGTTGCCAGACCGATATCGTAAACATCTGCGCCCGAATCGGTGATGCCTTTCAACAAAGCTTCATGAATTTCAGGCGACGAATTTCTACCGTCACGACCCACTACAATTTCCTTGGTATTAAGGAGTTGAGAAATAAAGAAGCCTATTTTGTAAACATCTTCTTTATTGAAATCCTCGTTGTAAATACCCCTAATATCGTATGCGTGAAATGCGTTTTTCATGGTATTATTTTTTAGAGGGTTTGAAAATAAGTTATTTTACCAACGCTGTACCTTCTTCAGCAGTTGCAGCGTAAAATTTGCATTCGATGTTAAACTGTTTTTTGTAAGCCGGTGCGATAACTGACTTGTATTCATCGAGTTTGTCAGCTTTGATAAGGCTGAGAGTACAACCGCCGAATCCGCCGCCCATCATTCTTGAACCGAGGATATAATCCATGTTTTTGGTTTGATCTACAAGCCAATCCAATTCCGGACAACTTACCTGATACATCTTGCTCAAACCGTTGTGAGAAAGATAAAGAAGATTTCCAAAAGTTTCCAAATCGTTGTTATTCAGAGCTTCACACGCTTTGATAACACGTTCGTTTTCTTCGATAACATATTTGCAACGGTTGTAAATTGTATCAGTAATTTTACCGATTACAGATTTCAATTGATCAACTGTAGCATTGCGCAACGAATTGATTTCCGGATATTTAGACTTCAAAGCCTCAACACCAGAAGCACATTCGCTACGTCTTGTATTGTACTCGCTTGATGCAAGAGAATGTTTTACTTTGGTATCTGTAAGTACAAAGATGTAATCCTTCATGTCAAGTTTAGAGTATTCATATTCAAGAGTTTTGCAATCGAGTCTTACGCATTTACCTTGTTTACCGAAAATACTTGCAAATTGGTCCATGATACCACATTTTACGCCAACATATTCATGTTCAGAGCGTTGACCAATCTTTGCCATTTCCATTTTGTCGAGGTTCAAACCGTTGAGTTCAGAAATTCCGAGACACAAACCGCTTTCCAATGCAGCAGAACTTGACATCCCGGCACCAACAGGAACATCACCGCCAAAAACGCAATTGAAACCTTTTATTTTGTGACCTTTTTCTTGAATAATCTGAGTAATACCGTAGAGATAAGATGCCCATTGTTCTTTAGGAGCCTCTTTTTGGCTGATTGAAAATTCACAATAAGAATCGTAATCATAAGAATTCAAGCAAACTTTGCCGTCTTCTCTGCTACCCATAGCAAAATAAATTGCCGGACTTACTGCGCAAGGCAATACATAACCTTCGTTGTAATCAGTGTGCTCGCCGATAAGATTTATTCTACCCGGAGCTCTAACTTCAATATGGTCAGAACCATAAAGACTCTCATATTTTTTTACGATTTGTTGTAATAACTGGCTATTCATAGTTAATTTTCTTCGATATTTTTTAATTTTTTGTATATCATTAAACCGGCCCAAGCATCAGTTGCGCCGTAAGTTTTTTGTCCCGGTTCGAGGTATTCCTCTTCCCAATTGGAAAGTTGTTTTGACTTTGAAATTCTAAAACCCATCACAATACCGCAAAGTTTTTTCAGACCGGAAGCTTGTATACCAAATTCTTTCGCGAAATTAGAAAGTTCGATAAACCCCGCCGGTTCAAAAAATTGCCATTTCTGCAAACCCTTGATATCATCACGGATTGCAACTCCCATTTTCAGGATGTTCTCATCTGCGAGTATGTCTGCGATAGGTTTTGGCAGACCGATTTTGCAGATTCTAATTAAGAATGCGTGTTCCTCTGTACTAAGCTGGAGGAGAGCTACTTTATTTTTTTGACCCTTCTGAAACGAAGGTTTAGTTTCTGTATCGAAACCGAGCATCTTTTGTTTTTTCAAATACTCGGCGGCCTCTTCAACTTTGTCCAAAGAGTCGATAACATGAATCTCCTTCTTAAATGCTTGCAAAGGCAACGCATTCAAATCATCTCTTGATATATTTTCGTTGAACTGCACTTGATTATTCTTTTATGCCCGCAATATCCAAAATAAATGTGTAAACCTTTGCCGTCTCCTTCAGGTTGCCATATCGTCCTGTATTTCCGGAGTGACCGGCTTTCATATTTGTATATAGATACAACGGATTGTTGTCTGTCTTATAATCTCGAAGTTTTGCAACCCATTTTGCCGGTTCCCAATATTGAACTTGCGAATCATGAAGTCCTGTTGTAACCAACATCGCAGGATAATCCTGCTCTTTTACATTATCATACGGCGAGTACGACAAAATATAATTGTAATATTCTTCTTCGTTTGGATTGCCCCATTCCTCATATTCGCCTGTTGTAAGCGGAATTGTGGGGTCAAGCATCGTTGTAACAACGTCAACAAAAGGCACTTCCGCAATTACGGCTTTGTACAATTCGGGATTCATATTTACAATTGCACCCATCAAAAGTCCGCCTGCCGAACCGCCCATCGCAAAAAGTTTGTCGGGCGAAGTGTAGCCTTCGTTGATTAAATATTTGCTTACATCGATAAAATCGTTGAATGTATTTTCCTTTTTCAGAAGTTTACCGTCCTCATACCAAGAGTAACCCATTTCGCTGCCGCCTCTTACGTGGGCAATTACAAATACAAATCCACGGTCAACAAGGCTGAAAATGCTTTGAAAAAAGTTATCATCTTCCGAATATCCGTAAGCTCCGTAAGCATATTGCAAAACCAAATTTTCAGAAGTTAAATCCGTACCTTTTTTGTAAAGCATCGAAACCGGAATTTTTACACTATCCTGACTTGTTACCATTATACGCTTTACATCGTAAAGATCTTTGTTAAAAGTAGGAACTTCGTCTTCCTTCAAAATCTTTTTCTCGTGAGTTTCCATATTGTAGAGAATCACCGAGTTAGGTGTATTGAAAGATGAATATCCGTATCTGAATTCTTTCGATTTTGACTCCGGATTGTAGCCTGTCCAAGCCGAATATGTTTCCTGTCCGAAATCCAAAAGATGCGTTTTCTTGGTTTGAAGATCCATAATTTCGTAACAAACCAAACCGTCACGCATTTCCTCAAGAACCAAATAATTGTCAAAAACTTCAAAATCTTGAATCAAAACGCTGTCACGATGTGGAACCAAAACTTCCCAATTGTTGTCGTAAGCTACAGAATCACAAGTCATTATGCAGAAGTTTTTACCCTTCTCGTTGGTTCTGATATAAAATCTTCCGTTGCAATGGTCAACATAATATTCGTGACCTTGTTCTCTCTTTCTGAAAACCCACGGATCTTTGTACGGATTGGAGCAACTAATCAATCGTACTTCCGAAGTTGTTGTGCTATTGTGATTTATGAAAATATATTCGTCTGACTTACTTTTTTCGATAGTAAGTTCGTACTTTTCGTCTTCCTCGTAAAAAATTTCCTTGTCTTGACTGGAATTCATACCAACAAGATGTCTGAAAACCTTTGACGGACGGAGCGTTGTAGTTTCTTTGCTGACATAAAATGTTGTACGCGAATCATTTGCAAAAACGATGTCGCCATCGGTATTCATTATTTTACCACTCATTTCCGAGTGAGTCATCAAATTGAAAAATCTGATTTCATAACGTCTTCTGGAAATTGTGTCAATCGCATAAGCCATTGTATTGTTGTTTGGACTTATTACAATTCCGTCCACATCGCAATAATCGTTTGTCTCAGCTAAGATATTGACATCCAAGAGAATCTCTTCTTCTGAGGTATCAAGATCTTTTTTTCTGCAATATATTTCGTAATCCTTGTCTTTTTCGTATTTGATGTAATACCAATATCCATTTTCATAGTACGGAGCAGTAGAATCGGCTTCTTTTACTCTGTCTTTCATTTCTTTGAAAATCTTATCGGTAAGTTTCTTTTTTTTCTTTAAAAATGTTCTGTCAAAATAATCATTCTCTGCTTTTAAATATGACATCACTTTCGGATTCTTACGGTCGTTCATCCAATAGTAATTATCCGTGCGGGTATTGCCAAATTCAGTGAATTCTTTTTCTATTTTTTCTGCTTCAGGTGCATTATCGCCTGAATTACATGCACTTGCCATTGATATAGTTAATAAAATTGTTAACTTAAATACGCTATTCATTTTGTTTTTGTAATGAACTTGCTAAGTTACTGATAGTTAGTTCATTTTGCTAATAAAGTTCCACTTTAATTCCAAAACCCAAAATTAATAAAAATTTTTATTAACGAAAACAAATTGCCGTTTTTATTATTTTTAGTTTCGATATTACAACGTCAATTATTGATACATAATAAGTTAACCACAAAACATTTAATCAAAAAAAAAGGTTTATAGGTCAAATTGCAGGCTGAAAATTCAACTGTTTTTGTCAGTTTATCCACACTATTTCCTATTTTTGTGACTTAGGCTTGAAGCATATTGGGGCAATGCCGGGGAGCACCCCGTAAGGAATAGAGCCGAGTCGGAGAATACGCCTTCTGTCAGGTTGTTGGTGTTTGACTTTTCGGCTAACATTATCGTTTTATAACTCCTTAACTCCCAATTCAAAACTTATTTGTTCAAATTTTTCTTTAGGCATTGTTTTAAATAAATATATCATTGTTTCAATATGATTTTTATATAAATTATAATCGTATTTTATATTATAATATTTAACAAAAACAAATAAAATAAAAAAGGCCACTAAACTTAAACCAATATAATATTCATATAGTGTACAATATTTTGTTTTATAATGTTCTTCTACAAATTGCAAATTTAAACAACTATTAATATATTTAGGTGTAAATCCAAATATTTTATTAGCTAAATCTAAATTTGTAATTTTAATACCGCCGTGCGAAAAACTTGTTAAATATTCGTTTTTTCCCATTACAACTTTTCGATGTCTTCAACAGATAATTGAGTTATATCGGCAATCGACTGCAAATCAAAACCTTTCTCTTTCATACGTTTGGCGGTTTCGAGTTTTTCTTCAGCTTTTCCTTTTGCTCGCTCGTTTTTCAAACTATTTCGCTGAGTCATCACTTCAAGCAAAGCATCCTCGTAAACGTATAAATCAGAATCCGAATAAGCACTTCTTTCTACAATATTTAGTGCTTGACTAATTTCCGGATTTTCAAGCAATACTGAATCTACGATTTCAGTTTGTTCGTTGATTTCGGTTAAAAATCTAAGCCATAAATCTTTAATGGCACGACTGCCTCGGTCTAAAGGTTTGTATTTTACAAGTTCGATAAATATCAAAGATAAATCATGGCGGATGTCATTAGGATGATTTTTGTTGATGATATAAAACTCCTGCATGTAACCGTTATCACCCTCATAATCAAATGCTTCATCGTTGACGAGGGCAAGCGCGTAAACCTCTTTCAAATTATCAAAAGGATTGCCTTTCGCCAACTGTTTTGTATACATCGAGGCGGCATTGAAAAGCGTGCGCGAGAAAAACTCTTTGTTCCAATACGACTGCATCTCAACTATAAAACCGCGTCCATTATTGTCAGTACAACGGACATCAACTATTGAATATTTTTTCACCGGATTTTCAGGAACATTTTCTGAACTGATGATGTCAACTTTCTCGATTGTCATGCCTTCGGGCAACGGCAATAGTGCGTTCAAAAGGCTTTTGACGAGGTTGGGATGCTCGCCAAAGATTTTTTTGAACGTTAGGTCTACTTTCGGGTTAAGATATTTTGACATGATATGTCGCTTTTATAGTTATGCTACAAATGTAGCGGTTTGCTTTCTTTTCTCCAAATTTTTGTTTTTCTTTTAACACCGAATTAAACGAATGAAACGAAATCTTTTTTAACCACAGAAGGCACTGAATAACACGGATAAAAACAAAACAACAAGTTGTTTTGTTTTTTGACGAATGGAACGAATCCCTGAATGCGGTTGAACTAGTGGCAATATCGAGGGACACCCGCTTTTTGAAGGGGTCTTTGTAATTTGTACAATATTCTGTTTGTCAAGGTTTTATTGATATCCAATAAAAGGGTTGAAACCATTTTGTTATATTGCTATGTAAGTGATACTACAAGTTGTTAGTTTGTAGGGGGTGTTATTGGATGAGTTAGGTTGGTGTTTATGGGGCTTGGTTGTCTTTTCTTATAAATTTGCAAAGCAAAGATTCTGAATACTCACGACAATACAACATTAGAAGTCGCACAAACATGTATATTTTGCATACAATCAAGGTTAATGTCCAATAAAGAGCTTTGTTTATTAATATATGTAACACATGACCGATACTATGATGCCCTTTCATATTTCCAAACAATAAAAGAGAATATATATTATATAGCAAATCAAAACTCAGTAAAAGTATCAAGGCTAATGACACATATCTATATTTTCCCTTCATAATACAGTAACAAAATAGCATGAGTATAAATTGTATGACCAATCCTTGAGTATAAAAAAAGAAAGACATAAAGGAAACATCCAAAAAATCTCCTTAAATATTGTAGGTTTTACAGCAGCTCAAATATCTAATTAGCACATTAGTCTGTGCTTCTACATCATTTACACCCATCCATTCGCCCATATCATTTACAAATTGATCCCAATTTTGTGAGCATTGGTATGCGGTGAGCCGCCGTCATAAATAAATCCTGCGTTGTAACCTCTTGGCATATAACCCGATACAAGTGTCTTTTTCATCCGATAATCAAAGGCGTAAATTTGTTCAGAATACGGAAAAAAGTTGATTTGCCACTGCGCCAGCGAATCGCTTTTGCGGTGGTAATCTTTTAATAATGCGGCGTTTCCGCCGGTGGCTCTGTATTCTTCTATGCCCATTATGATGTCCGTTTTGTGAATAAACCAAACTGTCGCTTTTGCCGTCTGTAATTAAACTTTGCGACAAACTCACCGCTTTCACGGCGGTAAAGATAATCAAATTTTTGGTCAATTACAACAGTATCTTTTATTTTTGACGATGTTGCCAAAGAATTTCCATCAAGCCAAAGACTTTTTATAAAATTCCCAAGTCCTCCGGCTAAACCATTCCGCCCGGCGTGTCAATGCTGAGGTAACGGTTGTAAATTTCAAATCCATACTTTTCGATGCTGTCCAACGCCTCCAATTAGTCGCCAATGGTCTCGTGCCCGATGAACTCGAGGTAAAGGGGCTTGCGTGTGGCATTGTTCAAGATTACAGGGTTTTCAGCCTGTAATTTGACCTATACGCTCCAAAAAAGCATCTGTTATTCATAAATATTTTTTTTGAAATCGCCTAAAAATATCATGTTTTCGGCTTTTGAAAATTTAATAAAATCGGTGATTGCCTGTTGTCCTTTTTTGCCGAAACGTTTTTCAAATCCGACGTACGGAATATAAGCCGGACCTTTGTTGTCGTGATTCCAATCTGCATTGTACCAAGACAATACGTAGGCGATTCCCCTACCCTTTCCATTTTTGTCGGTTACAGCATTCAAAACTTTTGAAGTCCAAAAATAAGGATATTTGTTAGGATAATAACATATTCCGTTAATTTCGCGGCAACCGGTTTCTGCTATTGTTGCAATTTTGTGATGTTCTTTACAAAATTCTAACAACTTTTTTAACTCAATTGCAAAAATCTTGTTACCATGATACGGCGAGCATCCGGGTTCGTAACAGTCAAGCCCTACGATGTCAACATAATCGTCGCCCGGATAATATTCCGTTGTAAGTCTTGTGTCCGGCGACCAAGTATAAATTACATTTTTTACGCCTTTGTTACGGATGTAATCAACTGTAATTCTGTAAAGTACAACATATTGTTCCGGCGTGATTGTGGTACTTCCCCACCAAAACCAATTGCCGTTCATCTCATGAAAAGGGCGGAACAAAACGGGACAGTCAAACTCGTTGAAAGTCGGAATCAAAAGAGTGTCAAACAATGAGAAATACCATGTTTTTTCATCCGAATTTTCGTTTGAAATTATTTTTTCAACCAAATGCTCGTCCTGTTCGTTTTTTCTGAAATTATTGGATTTCGGTCCGGTTAGATGCCAACAATATCCGATTACGCCGCCTTGTTTTACAAATTCTTTTGTCGCCATAATTTCCTGATTCCAATAATACGGATTGTCAGCAAACAAAAAATCATTTTCCACAAATTGAGGATTTTTTCCGGTGATTTGTTTACAGTCATTTACAACCGGTTGCGACGGAAACGGGTCGGCAAAATTTCTTGAAACTCCGTTTGCAACTCCAAACATAATTTTTCCGCTCTCAGCATTTTGTTTTAATTTTCTGATTAAAAGCTGCGTTTTATCGTCCTGATATTTAGCGTTTTGCGCAGATGCTGACAAATTTGCGGCAAGTATTATCAGTGTAAGGTAAAAAAGTGTTTTCATATTTGCGATTATTTTTATAATACAAAAAAGCCGTTGCAAATTTTATAAGTTCACAACGGCTTTTTAAATAATTAATTGATATTATGTCTAATATTAAACTAATTTCATTGCTTTTTTGATTGCTTCGATTTTAGCCAAAGCAGATTCTTTAGTTTTATCGAGTTGAGCGATATCTTTCAAACCTTCTTTTACGCCGAAATAGAATTTAATCTTAGGTTCTGTACCTGAAGGACGTACCGAAATTTTTGTACCGTCTTCGAGGAAGAACTGAAGCACGTTGCTCTTTGGCAAATCGATTGATTCATCGGTTCCGTCAACGATGTTAGAAGCCTTTTGTGTGAGATAATCTTTAATCATCACAACATTGCTGTCGTTGATAACTGCCGGAGGATCATTACGATAGTTGTCCATCATAGTCTGAATTTCTTCAGCACCTGATTTACCTTCTTTTACAACATTTACCAAAGCCTCTTGATAGTAGCCGAACTGAGCATAAATATCAGTTAACAACTGATACATCGTTTTGCCTTTTTCAGCAGCCCAAGCAGCAGCTTCAGCGATAAGCGAGCAAGCAATTACAGCATCTTTGTCTCTTACAAATTCGCCGGCGAGATAGCCGTAACTTTCTTCACCACCGCCGATAAATGTGGTTTTGCCTTCGTTTTTACCGATGATGTCAGCGATAAATTTAAAACCTGTAAGAACGTCGTATGCTTTTACATTAAACTTGTCAGCCATTGCCTTGAGAAGTTCTGTAGTTACGATAGTTTTTACAATATATTGTTTACCGTCGAGCTTACCGTTTTCTTTCCATTTAGTTAAAAGATAATAAGTAAGAATAGAAGCGGTTTGGTTACCGTTCATGAGAACAAACTCGTTTTTGTCGTTGCGAACAGCGATACCAACGCGGTCGGCATCAGGGTCGGAAGCCATTACCAAATCAGCACCTTTTTCTTCAGCCAATTTGATAGCAAGTGTCAAAGCCTCAGCATTTTCCGGGTTAGGAGAAATTACTGTCGGGAAGTTGCCGTCCGGAATATTTTGTTCAGCAACGGTAAAGATGTTTTCAAAACCTTTTTGTTTGAGGATTTCAGGTACTAATCTTACGCCTGTACCGTGAATTGGAGTATAAACGATTTTGATATCCTTGTGTTTGTTGATATCTTCTTGACTGAGAGTAAGCGATTTAACCTTTTCGAGATAAATCTGATCGAAATCTTGACCAAGAATTTCAATTAAATCCGGATTACCTTTGAATTTTACGTCAGAAACTTTTACAGCGGCAGCTTCTTTTACAATGTTAATATCGTGAGGAGCAATTACTTGCGCACCGTCAGACCAATAAGCCTTGTAGCCGTTGTATTCTTTAGGATTGTGAGAAGCAGTAATCATAACGCCGCTCTTGCATCCAAGCTGACGAACTGCGAAAGAAAGTTCCGGAGTAGGTCTCAAAGCATCAAACAGATATGCTTTAATACCGTTGGCAGAGAAAATGTCAGCACAAGTTTTTGCAAACAAATCGCTGTTGTTTCTGCTGTCGTGAGCAATTGCCACTTTAATTTCCTGACCGGCAAAAGTTTTGTTAAGATAGTTAGCCAAGCCTTGTGTAGCCATACCAACTGTGTAGATGTTCATTCGGTTGGTTCCAACGCCCATAATGCCGCGCATCCCGCCTGTACCAAACTCCAGGCTCTTATAAAAGCTTTCTACAAGCTCTTTTTCGTCGTTGTCAAGCAGGTTCTGTACCTGTTTTCTAGTGTTCTCGTCAAACATATCACCGAGCCATTCTTTGGCTCTTTCGACAATCTGTGCATCTACTGCCATAACTGTTTGTGTTTTTGGTTATACTTCAATTAAAATATAAATTATTGATAAACTGGATCTTTTACTATTTATATGTTTTCGTAATCCGTTGCTAATTTAGAAATATTTTTACAATACTCGCAAATTAATTTCACTTTTTTTTGCTTTTTTTTTTAGAGAGAAATATAATAGGCTGATTTTCTGGGATTTAAACGATTAAACACGTGTTAGTTTATAGTCGCTGAGTTAACAAAATAGCATAAAAAAGGCCGACATGTTCAAAAAAACAATGTCAGCCTGATATGGAAATTTCGGGATATTCTGATTATTTTTTGGTGTCGCATTTATTGCACTTGTCGTTGCTGCCATGGTGACCGTTACCATGTTTTCCGCTGTGACCTTCAGCATTCGGACCTATACCGTGACCGCCTTCACGTCCGTAATGACCGCCAAAATGTCCTATTTTTTCGCCAAATTCACCGTTGTTACCGGATTTTGAATCCAATTTCAAACGTTGTTCTTCGGTAAGCAACTTCCTGATTTCTTGATAATTACTTTCTTCAATCTTGTCTCTTTCGATTCTGAGCTTACCAATTTCTTCCACTGTTGCGTTAATCTCGTTCAAGTTCGGTTTTTCAGCGGTACGCAATGAATTCAAATGAGCTTTTTTCTCACGGATTTGATTGTTAATCGGCATCAAATCTTTTTGTTCTTGAAGATTAATTTTCTCAATTTGAGTTTTCTGAGCTTCAGTAAGTCCGAGTTCAGAACCGAATTTGTCCTTGTGATTTTTCTGAGCGTTTGCGTCAATCGCTCCAAAAGTCATCAACGATGCAATTGCCATAAGAATAATTTTTTTCATCATAATTAGTAAAGTTATAATTTGTTATTTTTTACGATTATTGGACTTCAATTCTAAAAGACGGTTTAATTTTCAGGATGTAAATAAAAGTTAAAAAAAGCATCATTTTTTGAAGTGATTTTTTTATCACCAATTTAAACAAATTATACTAATATATTGTCTTTGTTCTAATAAGCATCATTTTTTACAAAATTGAAGTTTTGCAAATTTAACTAAATCTTGCAGAGTAACTTATTAGTTGAATTAAGCAACTTGTTGATTTTATTTTAGTAAGAATGATTTGTCTATGTTGATTTTATAAGGTGAAAAAATGTAAAACATTAATTTTTGATTTTTGAGATAAAAAGATGTTAAAATATAAAAGTATAAAAAAACCGGACTACTACGAGAGTAATCCGGCAATATCTAAAAGCTAAATTTTTTATTCAGCTACAACTTCAAATTCGATGTTTGCTTTGATATCTTTGTAAAGTTTGATAGTAGCTTTGTACTTACCAACTTCCTTGATATTAGCTTCGTCTTGAATTGTAATTGCTTTTCTGTCAACTTCGATACCTTTCTTAGCAAGAGCTTCAGCGATCTGAATTGTGTTAACAGAACCGAAGATTTTACCTGTTGTAGAAGTTTTAGCACCGATTTTGATTTCCTTATTTTCAATAAGTTTAGCCTTTTCGGTAGCGTCGTTACGAAGTTTTTCTTCTTTGTGAGCTTGTTGCTTTTTGTTTTCTGCAAGTACTTTCTTAGCAGATTCTGTAGCAACAGTTGCAAAACCTTGAGGAATAAGGTAGTTGTTTGCGTAACCAGGTTTTACTGTTACGATGTCATCCTTAGAGCCGAGGTTTGCGATATCTTGTTTCAATATAATTTCCATTGTTCAGATAGTTTTTTATTATTTCAACAAATCGGTTACGTAAGGTAGCAATGCAAGATGACGTGCACGTTTGATAGCTACTGACAATTTTCTCTGGAATTTCAAAGAAGTTCCTGTGATTCTTCTTGGAAGAATCTTACCTTGTTCGTTCAAGAATTTTTTCAAGAATTCAGGATCTTTGTAATCGATGTATTTGATACCGTTTTTCTTGAAGCGGCAATATTTTTTCTTTTTAATCTCTACTGAAGGTGGAGTTAAGTATCTGATTTCGCCTTGTTCTGCTGACATGATTAATCCTCCTTATTTACTGTGTTTTCACTAACGTTAACTTTTTCAGGTTCAGCTTGAGCCTGACCATTTCTTTTTGCAATACGTTTTTCTGCGTATGCGAGAGCATCCTTATCCAATGCAATTGTCAACCAACGGATGATTCTTTCATCACGTTTCAATTCGGTTTCAAATTTGAGGATCAAAGTAGGATCTGCTTTGAATTGGAGAAGTTGATAAAATCCTGTGCTCTTGTGTTGTACAGGATATGCAAGTTTCTTCAATCCCCAATTTTCTTCGTGGACAATTTCAGCTCCGCCGTTAGTTAGAACTGCTTTAAATTTATCCACCGCTTCCTTCATCTGCTGTTCAGACAAAACGGGAGTCATAATGAAAACGGCTTCGTATTGTTTTTGCATAAAATTAATTATATTAAATTTTGTGTTTTAAAAATTTCGGTGCAAAATTATAACTTTTTCCTGATTTACCAAAATTTCTAATCAAAAAATTTGATATTTTTTTTGATTTTTTTGTTATAACATTGATTGTTAGTTGTTTAGCTTTTTTTTGACTTTTTTTATTCATTGTATCCTGTCAAGGCGGTTTTTACATTTTTTATCGTTGTAAAATTCAGTAATACAATAAATTGTAAAATGAATAAAATGAATGATTAATTTCTGCAACTGTATTCATAAATTTGTAACATGAAAAAACAAACGAAGAGCGACTTAAAATTAAAACTATATATCTCAAAAAACTGAAGAACATGATGTTCTCATAATTTTAAATTTTCCTGAAAGAGGCCGGTTGAAAATACCGGCTTCTTTTTAAAAAAAACATTTCTCAAAAATACATCATTTTTTGTAGCAACTAACTGAAAATTAAACTAAAAATTTAGTATTTATGGCAATATTTCTTGAAAAGCAATTACAGTAAACCAGTCTGAATTTCCGAGTAATGACTGGCGTTGCAATGGTTTCTGTACCTCTTGCAATTACACTATTATTGGTATTTTTCGATGTAAAAAAAGTAAATGACTTTTCCGAAAGACTCACTACTAAATATATAGATGTGATGCAGGTGGCTGATGCTACGGTTTTGGATGTAAACGAAGCATTTAAAAATGTATTGGCATTTTATAATACAAATAAAAATGAATTCAAATCTAATGCTTTACGCAGTTTTGAGAAAGCTCAAGACAAGATGAATCAATTTACGAAACTTATTGATAAAGAGATTGAAGAGTCTATCAGAGCGGACTACAATGTTTGTTTGGAAACTTACAACCAATTGAGAAAAATGGTAGAAAATAGTTCGGTAAATACTGATATCGACATAAATCTTGGTGCCGATTTGCGTGAAAAATTTTCGTTGACGGCGGCAAGAGTTCAATCTTCTTGCGCCAAGATTTTCAAAGAGTATTCCATCAATTTGAACGATAATACAAATTCATGTTTGAAAACGATATTAATAGGTATTGCAGTTTCGCTTTTTATGCTTGCATTGGCGTGCAACGATTTTTCTCACCGCTCAATTGCACCTTTGAAATTGGCTGTAAAAAATGCCTCAATACTTGCCAAAGGTAATTTGAATTTAAAAATTGAACAATCGAAAAACAGCGACGAAATTGCAACTCTAAATGCCTCAATGATAGAACTTTTGGATAATTTAAAAAGGTTTGTGGGACAGATAAAAAATTGTGCTGACGAAATTTCGGAAACCAGCGATGACATGAACGAGATAAGTCAAATTATGAGTTCATCGGCAACTGAGCAAGCTTCTTCAGCAGAAAAAGTAAGTTTCGGAATCCAACAGATGTCCTCATCAATTCAAACAAATTCCAACAATGCTACCGAGACAGAAAAAATCGCAACAGAAACTTCTAAAACAATTCGGGATTATAGCATAACGGCTCAAAAAACCACAACGTCGATGCAAGAAATTGCCAACAAAATTTCGATTATTGATGAAATTGCATTTCAAACAAATATATTAGCTCTTAATGCCGCAGTGGAAGCCGCGCGGGCAGGCGAACACGGTAAAGGTTTTGCCGTTGTAGCTGCTGAGGTAAGGAAATTGGCAGAAAGATGCGCCAAGGCTGCAAAAGAAATTGATTTGGTAAGTTCGGAAGGTCAAAACGTTGTAAATCAATCATCACAAGCGTTGTCGTATGCTTTGCCAAAAATTGAGCGTACCACAACATTGGTTCAAGAAATTGCGGCATCGTGTCAGGAGCAAGCCTCAAGCAGTGACCAAATTACAAGTGCGGTTCAAACTTTTGATGCTAATACTCAACAATTTGTATCGATTTCAGAAAAAGTTGCAAACAAGTCAGAAAACCTTAGACAACAATCTGATAATTTACTGGAGATTTTGAAGTATTTTAAATTATAAAATAAAAAAATAGTTGTAATTTAAGCTGTAAAAATGTATTTTTGCCAAGCTAAAAATTTTATAGTTCAATTACTTTTAACCAAATTATGAAAAAGATTTTTTTGATTTCAATTTTTACTTTGGCAAAAACATATTTCGCGTGGGCGCAAGAAAAAGGACTTGACACCATAAGAAATGTTGAATTTTACAAAGATTTTCAGTCGGCAATGCCGGTAGAAGAAGATTCAACATTTTTGCCGTGGACATTTGCATGTATCGGATTGTTTTTTATTGCGTGTGTCGGTTGCGTTGTGATATGGTATTACGGCAAAGTAAAACAAGCACAGTTGGAACAATTGCTCGCAGAATCAAACACACAACTTGCGATGCAAAAATTTCAGAGCAATTCATACGCTTATATCCTCAATTCTACGGTTTTTCCGATGAGTTTGGTTGGTGAAGATGGCAAAATTGCGTGGTGCAATCAAGCTTATTACGACATCTTCGGTAAGAATAACAAAACATTTGATATTTTTGAAGGTGCAGCTCAAGATATTGATAAAGAATCAATTCGCAATTCAAAAGTTGCGCAATCATATTATGTAAAAATGAAAACCGAAAAAGGAAAAGTTGTTGGTTTCAAGCGAACATTGATTCCTTTGCCGGGTGATTCCAACGGCTCGAAAAATTTTGCAGTTGTAGAAAATTATTTGGAAGCATAAAAAAAAATGTCAAATGAGTTTTTGGAGGAAACAAAAAATAAAAAAAAGCGACACTGTTTGGTGCCGCTTTTTTTTATTTTTTACCTGAACCGGATTTGCTTTGAATCAATTGGTCGATTTGAGCATCGATGTTTGAAAGTTTTGATTTTGTTGCAACAAAATTGTCAACATCTTTTGAAATTATATCTTCAACTCGCTCTACAAACAATCGGTCATTTTTAGAAATAATAAGTTTCGGTTCGGGTTTCGGTTTTGACTTTTCTTCAACTTTGTAAGCTCCTTTATCAGTGTAAAAATCGCAAATTTCGTTTTTTATGCGACTGTAAATATTCTGAGTTTCAAACAGTTGAATATATTCATCCATGATTGTATTAATGCGCTCAACAAATGTTTTATCCTTTTTAGAAATTTCGCCTTTGATTGGAGCATAATCATTAGTACCCGCAACATAGTTCGCAACTTCATTCTTAATTTCCTTGTAAGAATTTCTTACGCCGACATCTTCGCATTTTTCCGACAACGCATTAAGTTTTTCCAACAATAATTTTGTACGGTCAGAAACCGCATCAGCTTTTGGCTTTTCAGCTGTCGGAGCTTCAGGTTGTTTTAACTCAGAAGATTTTTCTTCCGGCTTGATTGGAACGATATATGGCTCAACACCGAATTTGTATTTACAAATTTCGCTTTTAAGTTTTTCCGTTGTATTGCGATCTTTCACCCATTCAGCATTGTACTGTTTTAATTTATCAATGCCCGAAACAACTATTACAGCCAAAGAAAGAATTGCGCAGACTATTTTATTTGAACACCACTTCGGTGCGCCCAACGAATCTAAATCTATTGTCAAAACGGTTACAGATAACGCGCTCAAAACGATTATCAAAATCTGACAAATATTAAAATACTTTTGTTTTTTCTGCGAACTTTTGCTGAAATAATTGCGCTGAGAGTTCCAACGCTGAGAAATATAACTTTCAATATCATAAGCAGTTATATCCTTCTCATTTTTCCGTTCGATATTTTGTGCTTCTTGTGACATCTTTGTTTATTGTAATTGATTATTTAAAAATATATCCGAAATTTTATGTCAATATTTTGATTTACGGTTCTAACACAAGACGAAGACCAAGGAAGTCATATCTCACATTTCGATCATCGCCGCAGCGGTCAGATACACGGCAACGACGCTCCTCAAAATACCAACTGCCGCCACGCAAAACACGGAATTCACCTTCTTTATTAAACGGATTATCAAGCGGTTCATTACTAACGATTTTTGAATATAATTCTTCGTCATATCCATCAAAACACCATTCGTAAACATTGCCGCTCATATCATAGATACCAAGTTCGTTCGGTAAGTTTTTACCAACCAGATAAGTTGAAAAATCTGAATTTCTCTCATACCAAGCAACTTTTTTTATATCATCGTTACCGCTGTATTTATAACCTTTAGATTTTTTACCGCCCCTTGCAGCATACTCCCATTCTGCCTCGGTCGGTAAACGAAAATTCTTTCCGGTTTTTTCATTCAACTTTTCGATAAAAGTTTGACATTCATTCCATGAAACACTTTCTACGGGGTAATTATTACCTATTGATGAACTACTTGGATTTTTTTTCATAATAGCCTTCCATAAACCTTGTGTTACCTCGGTTTCTCCGATGTAAAAATCGCTTAATTTAACAGTAAGAACCGGTTTTTCATCGTGATCTGCATCATCACCTTGCTCGGCTGTTGCACCCATTTGAAATGTTCCGCCTTTTACAAATATCATGTTAAATGATACACCGTTGACATCTAAAGTAAGTTTTGACGTTTTTTGTGCCAAACATAAAGTTGGAAGTAATGTTAATAGTATTATTATAATCCTTTTCATTTTATATATTAAATTTAATCATTAATACGAATCTAAATTTAGTTACTTGCCCGTACAGGTCTAATAGGATTTCCCGATTTGCGTGGACAATTTATTTTCGTAGTTACAGTGGTTGATTTAAAATAAAGTATAAGTGCTCTACTATTGTATTTCGGATTTTCGCAAGTTTTTGAAAAATAGTAGCCACAGTCGTTTTGCGCACCTTTAGAACCTGCTGCCGGAAAGAAGATTGAATTGCCATTTGGACCTTTTACTTCGCAGCCTTTAACCTTGTTACAAGTAGTCCATGTCCATGTACAGTTATTTACAATTTCATCAAATTGTTCAATTGTTGGAGTACACCAATCGCTTCCCCAATTAATTGTAGCTGCGTCATCACAAGGTTCGAGAGTTGTAAGATTATCTGTAAAATAATTGTTACCGTAAATTCTATTGCTGCAGTACTTGAGCAATTTGTGATCATTGTTTCCTACACAAAATTTATAGGTATGCCACCAATATCCAGCTTTTGTAGAAGTTTCGCCCCATGCGTAATAACCACCAAATTCTTCTGGTGATGATGCACCAACATTGCATGTTGCCCAGAGTGTACCGGAAGGTAATCCTAAATCAATATAATCGTGTCCATCAATTTCACCATTATTAATAGCTCTTGCTTGTACTTCATTAACTGCTTCATTACTATTATCTTCTTCTCTGGTATTATTTTTAGCATTCAAAGCAAGTCGAAAACCTATTGTCTTAGATCCGTTATTAAAAGAACAATTTGCGTGACGATAAGAGATATGTTCCCACTTTTCCTCAAGATCCCAACTGCCTCCACGAAAAACATGTGAAAAATCTGACGAAGTAGGTCCTTGTGGATTAATCTGAGGTACGGGTACGCTATCATAAATGTCATATAAATCACTACACCACTCACAAACATTACCGGTCATATCATAAATACCAAGTTCGTTTTCTGCTTTCTGAGCAACAGGATGTGTTTGTTTGTTTGAATTTTTTTTATACCACGCAACCTCATCAATATTGTTGTTTCCACTGAATTTACATCCAAGGCTTTTATTTCCTCCTCCTCTTGCAGCATATTCCCATTCTGCCTCGGTAGGTAAGCGAAATTCTTTGCCCGTCTTTTCGTTCAATTTTGTTATAAATTCTATACAATCAGCCCAAGAAACTTTTTCTACAGGATAATCATCACCTTTCTTAAAATTACTTGGATTATTACCCATAATGGATTTCCATAATCCTTGTGTTACTTCTGTTTGACCAATGTAAAAATTGTTTAATTTAACAGAATGAATTGGATATTCATCACTGGTATTGCTTTGTTGTTCGGGAG
>JAFXZT010000033.1 GCA_017541145.1 Bacteroidales bacterium
GTAGAGTCATCTTCCATGCAGATAATGTCGGCGTAAGACACGTATATCGGGTTGGTCAATTGAGGATATTCTGCCAAATCCTTTACTAATCCGAATGCCTCTTTTGCGCATAATGCCGCGCTGTCCTCTTGTCCATTAAAAACGTAAGAATACCGCATACATTCAAGCGAAATTGCTTTTTGATATGGTGTAGCGGCGTTGTCGTTCATTCGATGACAAAATTTTTTGAAAGAATCATAATTGCCAGAATTGCTGCAACACAACGCTGCCGAAAATGCCGATTGAAAACATAACTCTCGTATATTCAGTGATTTGCCAATGTCATACGCTTGGTTTAAGATGTAAACAGCGTCTTCCCATTCGTTGACAGGACGATAATTGTAAGTGGCCGTGCCTTTGGCAAACAACGCCCAACCGTGCTTTTCTTCGTCCTCAAACCGCGCGGGCGCATCATATATGAAAGTCGTATCAATCAGCCCTATATATTGACGGCTAATATCAACGACACCGCTCAGCAGTTTGAAATCCGCGCTGTCGTCCTGTGAAATTTTCGCCTTGTCGAGTACAAGTTTTGCGGCTTCATATTCGCCTTTCAGCAAGTATGAATATGCGAACTCCAACTCAGGATTGTTTACTTTTTTTTCGCAGCCAAAAAACACAAGTGCAAATAATATGAATATAAATCTAAGTTTCATCGCTGTTTTTTTGCGTTACAAAGGTAGTGCATTAGGCTGAAAATGCCAAAAAAACTTTCTCTACGTGAAAAAATTTTTCGATTGTTATTATTGTTAAACTATTGATTATCAATGCGCACCATAGCGGTAACATTTTCGGATTTGTTACTGTTTTGGCGAGCATTGTTTAAGTTAATTTACTGATTGACAGCAATATAATCATAAATCTTCGGTAACACGACGTTTGCAGGTTATGACAACGCACTTTAACTTTGCTTTCGTAAACGTAAAACTCCAAACACACAAAACAATGAGAACATTTATCACAATTGTCATCTTGGTTTTAGCAGCCTTGCGAGTGCAGGCGCAGACCACAATTTCGGGCAGAATCTTCAACGAGCAAAACACGCCCGTTGAGTTTGCCAACGTAGTAATCCTTGCAGCCGATTCATCATTTTTGTACGGCACCATTTCAGACATTGACGGCAGATTTTCTATCGCAAAATCGCATAACGCCGAGTTTGTAAACATCTCGTATATCGGCTACGAGACATTTTACAAGAAACTCTCGGAAGTGGCTGATTTTCAGAGAATCGTACTGACATCTTCCGCACTCGAACTCGACGAAGTAACCATTACCGCCACCGTCCCCAAGACACAACTCAAAGACGGCGCAATGGTAACGACCGTTCAAGGCAGCCTGCTTGCCAAGACGGGCAGCACGACGCGGATGCTCGGCAAAATTCCCGGTCTGAGAACCACCAACGACGGCAGCGGAATAGAAGTATTTGGCAAGGGCGCACCAGAAATCTACATCAACAATGTGAAAGTGCGCGACAACAGCGAATTAGAAAACATATCGCCAGAAAACATCAAGAATGTTGAAGTAATCACCTCACCGGGCGCACGATACGCCGCCAATGTTTCGGCAGTGGTAAGGATTACGACTGTGAAACCCGTCGGCGAGGGTTTCGGATTCAATATCAAATCGGCGTTCACACAAAGCAAAGTTGTTGACCTCGACGAAGATCTCAACGTCAATTACCGCAAGGACGGGCTTGATGTGTTTGCCTTCGGACGATACAGCCTATGGAATCAGGAATGTTACTCGGAAGTGGAGGGGCTCAACAATTCCAACTACAAATGGGAGACTTTCAATACGTTAAATCACAATTATTCAGCCGATTACAATCCATTGGGCGGCGGCATCAATTACCAAATCAACGACCAAAACTATATCGGTGCTAAATACACTTTCGCATTCCGTAGCAAAGAAAATTCCAACGACGCCAACATTCTTAAAGTGATGCGCAGTGGCGAATTGTTTGACAATAATTCGCTTACAACACACGACAAGTTGCTGAAATTCAACGACAATATGCTCAATGTGTATTATAACGGCAGGATTGGCGGTTTTTCGGTGGATTTCAATTCTGACCTTGTTCTCAACAACCACAAGAGCGAAAGCACAAGCCGCGACATCAGCGACAATTTCGACAATCGAGACATCATCACCGAAAGCGATGTATATGGCAAATTAGCAGCCCAAAAACTCGTCTTGGGACATCAACTGTTAGGCGGACAAATTGATTTTGGCGCGGAAACGTCGTTCACCAACCGCAAAAATGATTACATAAGCCACAGCGTACAATATGTGCCCACTGCAATTAACAAAGCCATTCAGCAAAATGTAGCAGGATTCGTTGAATATCAATATGTTATCAAAGAAAAATATCAGGTAAAAGCCGGATTGAGATACGAACATATCAATTACGACTATTATACCGACGGCATTTTGGACGAAGACAATTCAAAGGTATATGACGAACTGTTTCCCTCTGCGTCAATTGCCGGAATGATAGGCCCATTGCAGTTGCAACTCGCTTACACAGAGAAAATTAGACGTCCAAGTTACGGCGAACTCAGCAATTCATCATATTATGTGAGCCGCTACCTCACACAAACAGGCAATCCACTTCTCAAACCTTCAATCAACCACGAGGCAGAACTTTCAGCGATGTTTGCATTTGTGATGGCGCAAGTGTCTTTCCGTCAGACCAAAGATGCCATAGTTCAGTACCGCATCGTAAACCCCGAAAATCCAGAATCCGAAATTTTAAACCAAATCAATCTCGACAAACTGCCGCAAATGGGGTTTCAGATTGCAGCGCAACCATCATTCAAGTTTTACAGCCCGATGATTGGATTTCAGATGATGAAACAATGGCTCGACATCGAATCGCAAAACACTACCATTGACCTCGAAAAACCTTTTTTGGCAGTGTTTATGCGAAACGACTTTCGCCTCAAAAACAATTGGAACATAGAATTGAATATTGCTTGCCAAAGCAGTGGCAATTGGGAATATGGCGAAAAGACCAAAGGCTACATTGGTGTTGATTTCTATGTCAACAAATCGTTCTTCAACGATGCACTTACTCTCGAAGCCGGTATTAACGACATATTTTTCAGTCAGAAAAACAATTCAAAACTATATTCACAGTCGGGTTATTTGACTGAATATGGCGAATACGACACCCGCAGTTTTTCAATAACGTTGAAATATCGTTTTAACCCTGCGCAGAGCAAGTACAAAGGCCAAGGCGCCGGTAACGACGAAAAAAATAGGATGTAAAACTAATTCTTCGTCACCACCCTTTCCTCCTTCATCAATCCCTTGCCAACTGCGTGATAATCAATATCAACCTTTTTCGTCGTAAAATCGGGGACGTTGAATGAATAGGTCGTGTTTGAATAATATTCCAAGGGGTTTTCTTGCGGAAGGAGGAATGGTTTGGTGGCTTTGCCGTGGTCGTCAATGCAAGCGAAAAACAGTTGAGAATACAATCCATTTTCACGTCTTGAAACAAACGCAAACCAATGCGAACCGATGCTCCAATTGTGGGTGGATTCGGTGTCGGGGCTGTTGATTTCGTCGAGCGGGCGGGCATTGCCGGTCTGCAAATCCAGCAGCCACAAATCCGCCTCGTGATGCCAAATCGGGAAACAGCCATAATCCGACATCGTGAACATCAGATACTTGCCGTCATACGATGGCTTGGCAAAAGTGCAACTCTTGTTAATCGCCACGGCATCAAAAACTGTATCAATTTTGCCGGAGAGTTTGCCGTCCATAAAATCAGTTTTGCAAAGATTGTACTGCACTTTTTTGTAATTTTCTGGGATTTCGTAAGCCTTAGACGTGCAAAAATACAGCGTCTTGCCGTCGGGCGAAAACGTAGGATAAGTCTCAAAATTTTCCTTGGTCATCAGACACGAATCCAAAATCAATTCTTTAGTATTGGGACAATAGACAAAGACATCAGATTCCAAATCAAAAACTTCTATAAGTTCCTCTTTCACAACGTGAAACGCTTGGCGAGTGGCGTTGGTGGAATAGGCGCAATACTTGCCCGAGGGATGCCAATAAGGATAAACCATCGAGCCGCCCGTCGTTTGACTTTTGGATTGCAGGATGTCAGTTTTATTGTCGTGATGCACAATCGTGGCACCATTTGCGCCGCGCACGTGAAATGTGTAACTATCAGGATTACAAGCGTTTGGAGTATGACAATTGACACAATTGCCCGGAATCAAAGTATTTTCGATAATCGGAAATTCATCGAAAGTGGCTATCTCTCTCTGATACAATCCCATCTTGCCAAAAACTTCGTATCCCGGAGAAATTCTGCGGTACGTAACGCCCCAATCGTTTAATTCATAATCACTTACCTGCATTTCAAACGGCTTGTAACCATACCATTTGCCTTCGATTTTTGCCTTGACATCGAAGGTTAAAAAACCGCCTTTATTTTCTAAAACTATTTTGTGCCAATCCTCTATCGGAAAATCAGCATAATCATCATTAATGGTTAAATTTCCGCTTTTACTGCCCTTAACATCAACCTCAACAACCGATGCACCTTTCACGTTAAAATTCATCGGCGCGATATTAACAGGAATCGTAACTGACAAATAATCAGGATATATTGGCGGATAATCATCTTTCAATACCACATCCTTCGCTCTTTCTTTGCAAGAGATTATCAGAAGCATTAATGTCAAAAAAATATATATCGGTTTCATATTTTTCTATTTTAAATTGAAAAAATAAGCGTAAAACGAATTTGATAATGGCGAATTTTTTACTGCCTGCGGATTCTGTGAATAGATTTGCATAAATTGCTGAAATTCATTTACTACGGGCGTTGTAACAATCGGCGGAATTCCACTAAGATTGCCGTGAGTTTTGTAATAAGCATAAATCAACGCCTCTTGAAAATGTTTCGGCAAAACTTTGTAGCCAACATTTTGACAAACCGTATAGTAATTTATGAATTTTTGCAAATCTTTTTCTAACAAAACTTCTGCAATCAGATAATCGCAAGCCAAACGGTTTTTCTCGTTCTGTTCAAGCAGCAAACCGAACATCTGATCGGGTTCTGACTCGCTAAAAAGAAAATCTTTTTGATAACGCGATTTATCAATCTCAGCCCAAAATTTGTTTTCCATTAATTTTTCCGGATTTTTCATTAAATCTTTTGCAAAATCCTTATAAAACAACGTGTTAGAAAGCATTTCCAAATATTTTTGCGCCACTAAATAATCCTTGTTCAAGATATTAAGTTCTGCTAAACGTTTTGTAATTCGAGCACTTTTTCTGTAATTCGGTATCGCTTCTTGGGCTTCAAACAAGTTGCGCAAAGAGGAATTAACCATTGAAAGTCGTAAATAAATTTCGGAGGCAGAAAGCGGCAAAAAGAAATCCCGAGTAAAAACAGGAATCAAACCATGACCACCGTTCTGAAAAAAATTAAACATCCTATCGCCCAACAGTCCTTTTTCGGCAAGTGCAAGATTCAGACACGAAACACTTTGCGGTGTTCGCGGATTTTTCTTTTCGGAAATTGAAATTATTTTGTCCCAATTGCCTGTCCTAACCAAATAATCATATTCAATGACCTCATAATTCAATTCGTTGAAACCGCTCGGAACATAAAAAAAGATAAAAACCATTATTAAAACTAAAGTCGAAACCGATAGTTTTTTGTTTAATTTTTTCTCAAGCAACCCCAAAAGCGGAAAAACTGCCAAGAAAAACATAATTATAATTTGCATCAGAGGAATTTCCATCGGAAATCTGAAATAATTAATGCCTACAAAAAATCTAAAAAGCGGATAACTCATTAAATTATAACAAATTAACGCAAAGAAAACAGAACACAAAACCGCTAAAACAGAAGTTATTATATTGTTTTTTTCTTTTATGTCATAAACGATAAAAAATAAACAAGAAGAAAAGGCTATTGCCCCAAAAAAGTAATAAAACAATACAACGCCCAAACTTGCGTAAAGGATTTTAAAAATATTTTTCTTTGTACTGACATATCCCAAATTAAAAATAAGAGCCGCAATGCAAGAAACAACAAACGATAACAAAACGCTTTCGTTTCCTAAATACCGCCAAAGCAGTATTGAAGGCAAAAAACTCAAAATGTATGAAAAATCTTTTGCCGAAAAACATTTCATTAATTGATATGACAATATTTGAACAACAAGCAACAAACCTGAAATTATAAGCGAGCCGAATAGTGGAAAATAATAAAACTGAACCAAAAATTCGCTTATATAATCAGACAATCCGCCGGGCAGCGACATTCTTTCCAAGAAATAACTTTTCGTAAACAAAAACATCTGAAACTGTTCATGATACGAAAAAGCACAAGCATAGCCCAACCGCCAAAAAAGAAATACGGTTATAAAAAAAAATACAGAAATTATATGTTTTTGATATTTGTTTAGCATTTTTTTTAGTCTTCAAGTCTTTGAATTAAAAAATCGTATAAAGTTCCTGATTTCAGTTTTTCGGTTAATTGTTTTGTGCGTTTGTTGTGCTGATCCAAAACAATCTTTATGTTTTGAACAAAAATTACGGCTTTTAATGTGTCACCGTTTGCGATACAATTTGTGTATTCTGCTCTGTACTTTCGGGTTTCTTCGGTTAACTCTTTCAATGATTCCTTCCAACTTTGCAACGCATCGTTTTGAGGAGTTCCGCCACCGTGGCTTATTGAATCTATTACGACTTTTACTGTGCCCGGTTCTGTAATAATCAACAGATTTTCAGTACCTTGTCGATGCCTGAAATCCAATCTGATGTCAGCTAAAAACTCTTGATTGCGTTCAAAACGGAATTTATTATTTTCAATTACCACTGAATCCACGCCGAGGCTGTCCTCGTGATAAATCGGTACGAGAAATATTCTTTTACCGTTCAAATCGCTGTTGTTTACAGTGCCTTCTATCACGCAATTTTTGTTATTGTTGCAACTTACAAATGTAATTAATCCGAGTATTATTACCAATATTTTTTTCATTTTTTTAATCCTATGTTGATTCTTTTTTCTGACAATAAATTGTTATATATATTTCTGTAATTAGTTTCAGTATTTTTAGCCGTAAAATCCGGAGCATTGTAAGAGTATAATGTTTCGCCGTACATCTTTTGCGGAGCTTTTTGCGGCAATAAAAACGGTTTGGTAAATTTCCCTGAGTCATCCAAACATGTAAAATAGATGTAAGCGTACTGACCATCAAGCCTTTTGCTGCAAAATAGCATCCATTTGCTGTTGCTGTTCCAATTGTGAAACGCGTCAGAATCTTCGGAATTTATTTCATTGGTTTTCCTTACGGAATCCGTTTTCAGGTCCATGATGTACAAGTCTGCTTCGCTTCGGTTTACGGGATTTGTTCCGTAATCACAAGCACTGAAAACCAGATAGTTGCCATCGTAAGAAGGTCGCGGCAGACAAATACTTTTGTCCCATTTTATACCGTTGATAATTGTGTCAACTTTGTTACCAAGTTTACCGTTTTCTGCATCGAAATCTATGCTGCACAGACTGTATTTTCGTTTGTTGTATTGTGCCGGTACAGGGTAATTGTATGACGAACAAAAGTAAATTTTTTTGCCGTCAGCCGAAAAAAACGGTGTGGTTTCTATTGAATCGGTTTGCAATAACGGTGATGTAATTATTTGATTGTTAGTTAAATCCAAAACTACGATATCAGAAATTTCGTCGTAAGGTTCTATCAGACGGTCTTTCCCGGTGTAAAAACATTGATATACTTTGGTTTGAGAAAATGCGCAAAATTTTCCGTCTTTGTGCCAACTTCCGTATGTTAAACTTGCGTTTTGAGATTCGGCTTTAGGGTTGAAAATCAAATCTTTACCGTCAGTATGAATGATAGTTGCACCGTTTTTGCCGCGTACATGAACGTAATATTGATCGGGATTTGTGCGGTTAGGAGTGTGGCAATTAAGACATTGCCCGCCCAAAGCTCTGCTTTCAAGTAGCGGTTTCTCGTCGAAATTCGATAAATTCCGTTGGTAAATTCCAATCAGACTAAATGTCTGATATCCCGGCGCAATTTTTCTGTATGTAACTCCGTATTCGTCTATATTATAATTACTTACGTGAATTTCAAACGGTAAATATTCATGCCATTTGCCGTTGATTTTTGTTGTAACTTTTATTTTGATTTTTTTACCTTTGTTTTTACTGATTAAATTATGCCAATCGTCAACATCAAAATCAGCATATTTGCCGGACGCAGAAATTTTGTTGCCGTTTTCGTCGGAGGCTTCGGCGTAAATGCAAGATGATGAATCGTTTACATAAAAATTCAGCGGCGCAATTTCTTCCGGAATTGTTACGTCCGTATAATCCGGAAAAATATTCGGTAATTTGTTTACGGGCGTTGCATTTTCGGGAATTTGCGTGCAGCCGTAACAAATTAATGTTAAAAATATATAGAATATTGTTTTTTTCATTGCTTAGTTTTTTGTAACTTCTTTAAAGTAATATGTCCAAAAATTATAACCGAATTTTTTTTGCAGGTTTTCTGCGTTACTGTCTGACATATAGTATTTTGCAACGTTCATGAGTTGCTCTTTTGTTTCACCGGAAATCGTAACCGGAATTTCAGAAAAATCGCTGTGAGTTCCGCTCCAAATCATTGCCCAAGCTTGTTGGTAATATTTCGGAACATCGTTTGTCGGCTCTTTGAAATTCTGAAACATCGCAACAAATGTTTGCAAATCCTTGTTTAAAAGCATCGAAGCGTAAAAATATTGTTTTGCTAAAACATTCGATTTGTTTTGGAGGTACAATTTTCCTAACATCTTTGTTAACTCCGGATAGTAAAATATGAAATTCTCTTCAAAACGGTTTTGTCTTAAAGTTTTGTACAACGAATCTAAATCTGTATCTTTTTTATTTTCAATTAGTTTCAGGTTTTGATTCGCCCAATCTGAATAGTAAAAACTGTGGGAGAGTATCAAAAGATATCGTTTTGCTGTAACATATTTTTGATTTATGATAAAACATTCAGCAATCCTTTTCAACAGCCGTCCGCTTTTGCGGTTGTTCATTATCGATTCTTGCGTGTCGAAAGCAAATTGCAACGACGTGTTTATCATGCCCAAATTGAAGTATGCTTCCATTGCGGGCAAACACGACATATTGTCAAGTACAGCGTCAGAAAGTAATCCTGAAATTCCGTTTTGAGAGTAATCAAATATCTTTTCTGCTAAAATTTCCTTTTGCGCTAAAGACAAGTTGATACAAACGCGTTCAAAATCTGTTTCGGGTTGATGTTTTTGACTTTGATGAATTATAGTGTTGTAACAACGGTGTCTTAACAAATAATCGTAGTTTATCAGTCTGAATTTCAGTTCGTTAAATGTAAAATTTGTACAAAGAGATATTAAAAGTAATAATGAATATTCACAAGTATATAATATTAGTTTGTTTTCATATTTTATTTTGATTTGTTTTGACATCATGATTATTGTTACTGTTAAAACCGGTATCAAAAACATCATAAAATGATAGTGGTCAGGAATTCTGTAATAATTAATTCCAAGCAAAACTTGTTTCAGCGGATATTGATGAGGTATTATGAAAGTGAAACAAATTGCTGATACAAAGTAAATTACAGGAATTATTAGAAGTAAAGCAATTTGTTTTTGTTTCCATAATTTGTATGCTATAAAAATCAAGTTTACTATGCACATCGCTCCGATAAGCCAATAAAAAATTGGTATGAGTATCAGTGATAATTTTGTATTTTTATTTGACAACTTGATATATAAAAGTGCAAATATAATTGAAATAGTAAACGAGAATAGCAAATTTTCGTTTCCGCTGTACAATAAAATTGAAATTGACGGTAAAAATGATAAAAAATATATTTTGAGATCTTTGTTGTAAAAGTTGGAAAAAGTGAGTAACTGTATGGCGCACAATGCGAAAGCGTAAATCCACGCGCCGTAAGCCGGTACGTAAAAAAATTGTACTAAAAATTCGCTTACATAGTCAGACAATCCGCCGCAAGTGCTTATTCTTTCTGCAAAATAATCTGATGTAAACAGAAATAATTGATTTTGTTCGTGAAAATTCATCAATCCGGGATACAGAAAGTTGAATGTCAACATCACCAATAATCCGAATGATGCCGTAGATATAAATTTTAGTTTCATTTGCTAAAAAATCGGCATGAATTTTTGCCGGAAATAATAAAAGAAACTGTCCTAAAAAGTGAGTTGTGATTGATTGTTTTTTCAAAAGATTTTCAACGCACCTTTTGGGACAGCTTCAAATTTTAGAATGTTAAAAAAAAGTGGTTATTTACTTTTTTCTTTAGCTCCGGTAACTGACAGATAAACTGTTTTTGTACCGTTTGACTTTTCGTAGATTGACAAAATAATTGTAACCGGTTCTTTTACTTTGTCAGCCAATTTTATCAAAGTTTTTCCATCAGCAGAAGAACCTGCGCCGAAAACATCTTCGTCACCTTTCAAAACTTCAATATTGTTGAAATCAAATGTTTCCAAATATTTGTTTTCCTTTACTAAGTTGGAGAAGTAGAATTCGTTTCCGTCTTTTTTGAACTTGATATCTTTGAAAGTATATGTTGTAATACTTCCTGATACGGATTTTTCGCCGGTGTATAAAGAGTCTGCTGTTGCTTTATTATCTTTGTCAACAAAGATATTTGAACTTGCATGTGCAATCAAAGTGATTGTAGTAGATGCTTTTTCAAATTCTTTGTAATATACAGAATAGCTCTTTGCTTTTTTGTCATAAGTTACTGTAATATCGTATTTTGCATCCGGATCTAATGGAGCAAATGTAGAACCTGAAACAGTAACTTCTGTTGTATCTTTTCCGTATACTTTGAAGAGTTTTGAGTTGCTTGGAGTGATGTCTTCAAATGTTGTACCCTCCGGAACTGTTACACTGTTGTCAGAAGTAATAGTTTGAGCTTTGAAAATGAAATTATCGTTCAATGATACGTAAGAGATTGTCAATTTGTCGTTGCTAACAGCTGTTATTTGAGCACCTGTAAGAGCTTTGCCGGTTTCGTTGACTATTAAGTATTTGTCGTGAGTCCATTTTTCGTAAGCTGCCGGATTTACATAAGCGGGAGCATCTTTTTTCTTGAATTCCCACCATGTACATTCAGACCAAGAACCTGTACCTGCCGGAGCATAAATCAACTGCATGTAATTGTCGTCAAGGTATGTAACCTCAAAATTGTTAACATACTTGCCGCCGCCGTTGATTTGATATGGGAAAAGTACAACATTGTTTGTAGTTGTTAAATCAGCAACTTTTTGAGCCAAGTCAGCACCTTGAGCGTCTTTTATCGTAAAAGTACCGGTTGCAAGTACACTGCCGTCGCCGGAATATTTGATAATCTGACCGCCAGAAATCACCATTTTTGCGTCAGGAGATTCTTCACCGGTAAGAGCACCGCCGACAGCGTGTTGAAGTTGACCGGAAAGTTCGCTGATTTTTGCGCCCCACCATTTGCCGGGAACATTTGACGGATCGCCTAAGCCTGCGAGATAACCTGCGTTACCCCAACATGCACCGTTGCTTATTTCGTCCCAATACCATTCGCCTTGGTTGATGAATGTACCTCCGGTGTTGCCCGTGATTTTGTACCAAGAATCCGGTACATTTGTGTATTTGTCTACGGTTACCGATTTCGTGATTGTAATTTCTTTACCGTCTTGAGACAAACCTTTGATAGTGAGGTTGCCGGAAACGCCCGGAGCCAATTTGAATGAGTCGCAAGAGCATCCTGAGGCAACAACGCCGCCCAATTCGTCAATAATCTGAATTGATTTTGCCTGACTTGTTGTAAATCTCAAGACATCGGGGTAGCCGGCGTATGGTTGAGTAATAATTACGCTGGTTTCTAAGTCACTCGCAGAATAGAAAGCTTTTGAATCAACCTCGTCGATTGCGGGGTCGCAAGCTGCTAACACTCCGAGCAACGGAATTGCTGTGAAATATTTTATTTTCATTTTGAATCCAATTTAATTTTAGTTAAAAGAACTGTATTGAGCTTCTGTACCCCAACCTTCGTTTTGTTGCAATTCGCCGTTGTTGAGGTTGATTTCTGTTTCAGGAATTTTGAAGAAGCCCGCAGTAGCATTGTAACGCGCTTTGTATCCGCCCAATTGAGGTGAATTTTCGCGTTCTGTTTGACCTATATAAATTTTCTTGTTTTGCTGTTTGTCCAAAGCATCGGCAGCGATATGCCAACGACGGATATCATTCCAACGGATACCTTCAAAAGCAAATTCCCAACGACGCTCGTTCTGAAGAGCTTCAAGAGAATATGCAACTTCCGGCAAACCGGCACGTTTACGAACCAAGTTAAGACCTGTAGCATCGTCTTTCAATTCTGACTGCATGAGTAGAACATCGGCAAAACGTAAAAGAATCAAGTCATGCATTGAACCCGTTTGCATCAAGTTGTCGTTGATATAACCGTCTGTTCCGTACATCACAGCTTCAAATTGGTCTGCGTAAGAACCGTCGGCTTTTTTAGCAATTACAGATGTAATTTTTGTAGCAAAATAATCTGTTTCTTGAGTGAAATCGGTAGAGCGTTTGGTAAAGTTTGTTGTTGGGAACACACTGTAAGTCAAACGCTTGTCAGACGGTTCGATTTTTTGCCAATCTTCTACCAAGTTGGTAGCAACAGGACCTGCGCCCCAACCTTGACCGAACGGGAATGCAGTACCGTTTGAGTTGTCGGCATCTCTTACGCCAAAGTGAAGTGCAAAACCGTTACCGTAGCCAATTGTTGTGCTCCAAGAAGCGAGTTTGTTGAATTTGATTGCAAACATCGATTCGTTGCCGCTTGCATTGTCGTCTTCTGCCCATTTAAGAGTTTTCTTGTCGGCAGCTGTTATGCCAAGAAATCCTTCCGGAATATCTTGCAAAGTACAACGGTTGGTGTAAGGCCAAAGTTCACGGAAATCAGATTCCAAAGAGTAGCCGGAATTGTTTACACAATCGTCGATTGCTTCTACAACTTGATCTTTTGTAAGAGTAGAACCGTCAGCAAGTTTTACAGATTGAAGAGGTTCGTAATTGCTTGAAGTTAAGTTAGCAATAGTTTCACCGTTGCAGAAGAAACCGGTGTAGAACAACCATGCACGGCCGAGCATTGCTTCAGCACAATATTTGTCAACATGACCGTCGGTGTGACGTTTAGCCGGCATAATCTTGTATGCGGTGTACAAATCCAAAAGAATTTGACCCCAAATCTCAGCGTGAGTACTTGGAATTGAGTAGCTCGGCGGTTGAGTTGTGAGAGGCACTTTGCCGTACATCGAAGCCAATTCGTAGTAGTAGAAAGCTCTCAAGAACAAAGCTTCACCTTTTGATTGGTTTTTGTCTTCTTCGTTCATCTTCAAGTTGTCTACCATGTTGATGAAAGAATTAGCACGGCTGATACCTTCGTATCTTGCAGAATAGAAATCGCGGGTTTGGTCGATACCAACGTTACCGATTACATCAAAAGATTGCATACCCAAGTCGTTGTTTCCGCCGCCGCCATATTGGTCGTCGCTTGCCAACATCGCAAGGTACAAGAATGATTTTTGCGGGTTTGCGTTGATATTGTTGTTGTTTTGATAAATTGCTGCCAAAACTGATGAAGCATCTTTGCCGTCCAACGGAAAGTTTGAATCGTTTTGTTCTGTCATACTAACAGATTCCAAATCACAAGATGTCAACGTTCCGGCAATTGCCAATGTTGATAAAAATATATTTAATTTCTTCATTTTCTGTTAGTTTTTTAGAATTTAATGTTAACACCGAATAAGAATGTACGAGGGTTAGGATAGTTTCCTACGTCAACGCCTGTTACCCAAGGTTCTTCGCTTTTGAGTGCCATACCGTTTTCAGGATCCATTCCTTTGTACTTGGTAATAGTGAACAAATTAAGAGCAGAAAAATAAAGACGAATTTGCTGAAGTTTGCAAGTTTTCCAAAGGTGTGTGAAATCATAACCGAATGTCAAATTTTGCATACGGATATAGTCAGCATCTTCGATAAAGAGGTCAGAGATATTGAATGTGTTGGCGTGGCTGCCGGTTGTTAAAATCGGGTATTTGTTAGAAGTGTTTTCGCCATTCCAGTAATCAAAAACTTCTGAAGTGTAGTTTTCTTTTTCACCGTCAGAGAATTTTCTGTAAGAACGTGCTATTTGATGACCAAATGCTCCGTACAATACGCATGACAAATCAAAACCTTTGTAACCGAAACTCAAAGAAAGACCGGTTGTAACATCCGGAGTAGGATTGCCAAGGTCGGTTTTGTCGTCAGGAGTAATTACGCCGTCTCCGTTTGTGTCTACAAATTTCAAATCACCGGCACCGATTGATTTGCCTTGAAGTGAGTTTGAAGCATCGCCTTTGCAGTTTTGTGCAAGATAGTTAGCAAGGTCTTCGTCGTTTTGGATTACTCCGTCGGTTTTGTAACCGTAGAAATATCCGATCGGGAAACCTTCTTCCATACGTGCGATATAGCCGGTAGATTGTGCTAACAAATCGTTACCGCCTTCAATATATTTGTTGGAGTTTTTAACTTCTGTTACTTCGTTTTTGTTGTAAGCCATATTCCAGTTGATAGAATATGTGAAGTCTTTACCTACTTTGTCTTGATAGCCGATAGAAAGTTCAATACCGGTATTTTTTACAGTACCGGCGTTTTGAATTTGAGAAGTGAAACCTGTAATTGCGTTTACGTCAACAGCAACCAAAAGGTCTTTTGTAGTTTTGTTGTACCAATCGGCAGTTAACGACAATTTTGAATTCAAGAAACGTGCATCAATACCGATGTTGGTTTGTTCTGAAGTTTCCCATGTAAGGTCAGGATTTGCAAGACGGTCTTTGTAAGCACCTACAGTAGCAGAATTTTTGTCGTTGTTGAAAGAATACTGACCGTAGTCACCGAATGTCCAACCAGCTGTAAATGCGTCGGTTGAGATATTATCGTTACCGTTTTGACCCCAACTTGCTCTAAGTTTCAAGAATGACATCCATTCGATATCTTTTGCAAAATCCATGTTGGAAATTACCAAACCTGCTGCAACTGACGGGAAATAACCCCATTGATTGTCTTTGGAGAATTTTGAAGAACCGTCGGCTCTGAATACTGCACTGAACATGAACAACTCGTTGAAGTCGTAGTTGATACGTCCGAAGTAAGATATTTTTGAACCGTATGATGCCGGATAACCGTTAACAACTGCATTTTGTCTTGCTCCTGCGTTGTGAAGGTATGCGTAAGTAAAGCTGTCTTCCATTTTTGCGAAAGCATTGCCTTTGGCTGTTGCTTCTACACTTTCACCGTAGTTAGGACGTGATTTAGAATATTCAGTACCTGCCAAAACATCGAAATGGTTGCCGGCTGCTAAATCAAATTTGTAGTTGAGAGTGTTGGTAGTAGACCAATTCCAACCCAATGAAACGTTGTTGGAAATAGCATCGCTGCCTTCGTCTACTTTTTCACCCTGATCGTTGAGGTAATAAGCATGTGTGTATGCTCTCCATGATGAAGAGTATGTGTTGTAACTTACTAATCCTTTGTAAGTTAAATTCTTAATTGGCTGAACATCAACATAGAATGAAGAATTCATATTGAAATTCTTTGTCTTGTTGTTGCCGGATTGAGTATTCAAAGCGTAAGCAATCGGGTTTGAAGAATAAAGGTTGTAATCAAACAATCCCAATTCTGCGATGTCATCGTGCATAAACAATTCGCCGTCTTCGTTGTAAACCGGAATAAGCGGATTTGCTCTCAAAGCTGTAGAAAGCAAGTTGGCGTATTGATTACCGATTTGGATACCTTGATTTTGTTTGTGTTGGAAATAGAGGTTTTCGCCGAATTTGATAATATCGCGGTTGGCACCTTTCCAGAGTTTGTGTTCTGAATTCAAACGGAATGTAAAACGGCTGTAATCAGATTTAACAGGACCACCGAAAACACCGTCTTGATATTGGTAACCGAAACCTGATGAAAATGTGCTGATATCGTTGCCGCCGGTGATATTTACAGCGTGAGAAGTTGTAACAGCGTGTTCGTTTCTCAATTCAGCAATCCAATCAGTACCTTTGTTTGTACCGTTTTGATATGCAGCCAAAAGGTCAGCATCTTTGATATATTTTGACCAATCGTATGTGCTCTTGCCTTGATTGAAAGCTGTTAAATCCATAATATCCATGTATTCTTTAGCAGTAAGCATATCCGGCAATTTGTACGGGTCAGACCAACCGAGACTACCGTCGTATGTTACTTGGATTTTGCCGGCTTTACCTTGTTTTGTAGTTACGAGGATAACGCCGTTTGCAGAGCTTGAACCGTAGATAGCGCAAGATGCAGCATCTTTCAATACGTCGATTCTTTCGATGTCGGCAGGGTTCAACGCATTGATATCGCCACCGGCAACACCGTCGATTACATAGATAGGAGCTGTAGAACCGTTGGTACCGGCACCGCGGATGTTGATTTTGAAACCGTCGCCCGGCTGTCCTGAGTTGGATTGGATATTAACACCGGGAGATTGACTTTGCAAAGCTCCGAGAACTTGTGTGGTATTCATTTTCTGAATATCATCACCTTTTACTTCTACTGTAGCACCTGTTACAAGTTTCTTTTTCTGAACACCGTAACCCACTACTACAACTTCTTCAATTTGCTCGTTGTCTTCGTTTAATGAGAAGTTTTCGGTGACAGTAGAGCCCGAAATAAAATTGAAGCTGGTTTCCATTGTTTGGTAACCCATGAACGAGATTGTTATCGTTTGGTCGCCTTCCGGGATGTTTGATAATTGAAAATTACCGTCCAAATCGGTGATTGTACCGATTGTTGTTCCTTTTACGACAACGTTGGCTCCGGGCAGCGATTCTCCCGTCTCGTCCGTTACTTTACCCTTGAGTGTTGCTTGTGAGAAAGCTTCAAGACTAAAGCCGATTAACAATGCCGCTAACAAAAAGACTTTCATTAGTCCTCCTGAAGAAACACTGCTTTTTTTAGTGTAATTGTTTCTCATAATTTAAAATTAATTAATTAATATATTTGATTCTATCAAAATAATATTCTATTACAGGTTGTTTAAAAATAATGGCAAATTAAATAAACTTTAATTACATTTTCAAATTTTTAACATAAAATTATTGGTGTTGTTTTGAAAATTTAATATTGAATTATGCGTATTGGTCTAAATATCAAGATGTTAAATGATGTAAAAAGTTAAAATTTTTATTTATTTTGTTTAGCTTGGTTTTTATTATTTTTCTCTTTTGATTTAGTTTTACTGAAAGTCAGTTATAGTTTGATTTACTTTTGATAGGTGATTATATATTTTACTTTTATCGTTTTTTGTTTAACATCGATAAGCTGCCTGATTGTGTTTTATCGGTTTTTATATCGCGGTAATTTACGATGTAAAAATAAGTTCCGGGATTGCAGTTGGAGCCGTCCCATTTGAAATCGGGATCTGTTGATGAGAAAACTTCTTTGCCGTTGCGGTCGTAAATTCGGATAGCAAATTGTTGCGGTTTTTCTGAGTATTTTACATGAAAATAATCGTTGACACCATTGTTGTCAGGCGTAAAAATATTCGGAACAATCAATGAAATTTCAGAATTTTGCGGGGCGGGATTTTCGGGAATCGGTTCTGACTTTGCTTTTACAACAAAACGTACCGAAGTTGTACTTTTGCAGTCGCCTGATTCTTGAAAAAAGTCGAAATCGTAAATATCGTCTGCGCTAAAATTGAAAGTCATTTTGCCGGTGGAGGCGTCAAAATCGGTATGATTGTAAGTTCCGCCGGAGGTTTGGGTGAATGTGATTTCGGGCGCAGTTTCGTCTTCAAAACCGCTGAAATCCAAAATTATATCTTCGTTTTCAGTTGCTTCGATTACTACATCTTGGGCGTAGACAGGATAGAAAGATGTCAGTAAAAAAATTGTAAGTGCTAAGTGTTTCATTATTCCTCCTTTTTGATTATCAATTTTTTGAGTTCTTTACCGATAATGGCTTTTTTGTTTTCTTCCGGCAAAAATTCGCAGCCGTTGGCATCTGTTACTTTCAATAGTTCGTAATTGCCGGAAATATTTTCCATTACATATTTTGAACTTTTGATTTCTTTTATCGTTTTTTCAGTGCCGTTGATTGTGTAAGTTACTTCAAACGGTGCAATTGCGTTTTTTGAAAATTCTATTTGTAAATCTTCACCGTAACAAACTGAGGCATTGTTGAATTGAGCGGAATATGCCGGCGAAAAACTTATTTTTATGGTAGAGGGTTCTCCTTCGCAACCGGCAGAATTTTGCTCGTAAACAGAGAGAGTTCCGCTCTTTTTCCATTCTACTGAAATTTTGCCGTTGATGTTTTTGTCTTTTGTGATTTTTCCGGCATTTTCCGGACTGATAGTCCAGATATATTCTGAATCTTCAGTCGGGTTTTCGATGCTATAAGTTTTTGTGCCTTCTTGGCAAACTACTTGTGTTTCTTGTGCTGAAGCAGTAAAAATTATTGCTGCATTCAACAATGTTAAAATTATCTTTTTCATGTTTTGTGTGTTTTGTTATAAAAATATAGATATCAATTTAGGTTGCAAATTTACAACATGAATTGATAATTATGTTGTAAAAATCAGAAAATTTTGGGCTTTTACATAAAATTCTTGTCGTTTTTTTACAAAGAATTTTTGTTTATTTTTATTTTGTAACAGCTGTTACATCATAGCCCTGTTGACGGAGCAATTTCAACAAACCCTTTTCACCGATGATGTGTCCAGCGCCAACTACAAAGAGTGTTGACTTTTCTTTCATTATCGGTTGCATTTTGATAATCCAATCCTCATTTCTTGAATCGAAAACTTTTGTTGCATAATTTGCAAAATCGTCATCCTTGTTGATTTCTTCTCCTAATTGTTTCAAATCAAACGATTTGTACACAGCTTCAATGCATTTTATTTCATTTTCTCCTTCTCTTTTATTTTTGAAAGATTCAAGCATTTTTTCATATTGTTCTTTCATAGGCATTTCGAGTAATGATGTCAGTAGTTTTATTTGGAATGTGTAGTATTCAAAACCTATGACAGTTTTGCCGGCTTTTTCTGCTTCTTGCTGAAAGTACAAGTCCATTACAACAGGAGGAGTTGCAGAGTTTTTTCCTTCTGTAGCTTTTTGTTGATTTTTCATAATTTCAGATAATTGCGGAATTGTTAACATCAGCATTATCGGATAAAGTTTCAATAATGTTGCGTATTGCGGTGTACTAAGGTCGATATTGTAATTTTCTTTTACAGTGAGGCAGAGTTCGTTTATATATTCCTCTGACATTATTTTGTTTGCGGTGGAGTCTTCCGGTAGTATCATAAGTAGAGCGATGGCAAGAGAAGTATCGGGATTTGTGATATATCGCATATCAAGTTCGCCGCATACTTGTTGTACTTCGCCAAGTACGCGGTTGGCACCGGGAATGCTGTCTACAAAACTTGCTGCAACTGTATGAACGGTGCCGAGCAGGTATGATTCTTTTTGTAAGTTTTTCCCCGAAATTTTGTAGAGAATTTGTGCGTTAGCAACGAGCGACATCATTATGGCGCAAGTCAATGTTATTATTCTTTTCATTTTATGTTGTTTAGTGATTATAGCAATCTAATAAATATTTTGTGCAAAGTTAATAAATGTAATTTGTTTTACAAAAAAATATTATTAGTGTCCGAGAAAAATTTGACAATACGCTCCCAAGCCCTCTACACATACCTGGAGGGCTTTTTTTTGATTATAAATTGCAAAGGGTTAATCTTTTGCCGAATAAGCTGTCCTAAATTCGAAAATCAAGTCTTGAA
>JAFXZT010000034.1 GCA_017541145.1 Bacteroidales bacterium
AAACCAATTGACTTTGGGACTAAGTCCCAAAGTCAATTGGTTTCAGATACAAAGCAAAAAGAGTAAATATGACTTAGTTATAAGTAAACATTTTATAGAAATAAACGTTAAATCGAGTCAACCAATTTCAGGATAGGACATAGTCAAAAGTTCTTTTGTTTAAAAACTGGGGTACTAAGTTTGTCGCTCTTTCAATAGGACCGGCTACAAGTTGCGGAAAGAAACTAACGTATGCCGCAAATGATATAAAGTCTTTGCATGCAGAGAGTTTGCCTTTGTATACATCAATCGAATAGCTAAGAGTTTGGAAAGTATAGAAACTAATTCCTACCGGTAAAATTATTTGTAATGTCGGAAGATTAAGTTTCATTCCGAATAGTGTAAATGCTTGAACAAAATTTTCTACAAAAAAGTTGAAGTATTTGAAAAATCCAAGCATTCCGAGATTAAAAATTAGCGATACAGCTAATAGTTTTTTTTGATTTTGTTTGTTATTAGTATAATTTTCTATTCCTCTTGCAACGAAATAGTCAACAAGAGTAGATAAGAAAATGAGGATGAGAAACTGAGGATTCCACCAACCGTAAAATACATAGCTTGCAATTAATAGAAATAAATTTTGTATTTTTCTTCTGTCAGAGCCAATTATCCAATATATTGCAAATACTATTGGTAAAAATATGGCAAATTCAATTGAATTAAAAAGCATGGTTTAATAAATTATTCAAATTATTTATTATTTATGTTGTAATTTATTATTATATCGGCGAGATGTTCACCGACAATTTTAGCCGCTTTTATCGACCAATGTGTATCATTAACACGGTATATATCTTTTTCTCCATTTTTTAGATAAGGAGTTAGAATTTGTTTTGTATTGACAAAAATATTTGTATCCAAATCTTTAAAATAATCAAATGAGGGGTTGGGGGGATATGGATTGTTTTCTATAAAGTCGTAATACATGTCATATTTATCCGCCGGAATCATATAAATTAGTTTTATGTTTTGTTTTTCTGCTTCTTCTATTAGTGAATTTAGATTGTTTTTTGCTTTTTTTATTTCGTTTTCTGTTAAGTATTGAAATAGTAGGTCGCCATCCCAATTCTTTTTGTTGTTGTAAATATACAGATATTCCGAGTATTTCCTTGCTGTAAACATCGGTTGAATTAATTTAAGTTTTTTATATGATTTAGATATTGTGAATTTGTTTGTATAATAGTTCAATAGCTTTTTAAAATTAAAATCATAGCTTTTTATTTCTATGTCTTGAGGTTTGAAGAAATTCAATAAATTTTTTTCATTGTTCGTTATAATTTCTTTTTTTTGGATATTATCAAATATTGTAAATTCATCACTTAAGGATTTTATAAAGGTTCTTTCTACTGATTCTGTAATTAATACTTTACATTTAGGTATCATGTTCTTTTTTAGTAAGGTATATCCAGTATTTTCAGGCCTTGCTTCTTTTATTCTAAAATTACTTATTGTTTTATTTAGTTTGTGACCAAGGTAGTTTTGATATCCCATGGTTGTTCCTTGGCTAAAAGAATCTCCTATCGTGATAATTTCTTTGTTTTTTAAAGAATCATAATTGTCAACATTTTCAATGTAGCAATAATTTACCGGTTTAAATATTGTATCGTATGGACCAAAAGGAATTCCCCAATCACCGAACCCTCCTGTTTGGTAAGGTAATATGAAAATGCATGGTAGAGAAAAGGTTATTGCAATTGGAATTGCGATTAGAATAAATTTAATTATTGTTTTTATAAATTGACTCATTTTCTATTTTTGTTGCAAAGGTATAACATTCCTGTTAACTATACAATTATTTTATCGATTGTCCCTTTTTGTTGCTATATTTTAATAGTCTTGTTCCATTTGTCCTTTTGAAAATCGGCAATATCCTGTGAATTATTTGTTTTATAACCAAATTTTTGATGTAATTTAAATATAACTCAAAATACAAAGTTTTCGTTGCGTATGTATTGTTTTGAGTTCTTTAATTTTTTTTATGCATATTTCCTTTTATTCTCGTGTTAATTTTTCGAGAGTAATACTTCATAAATAAGCGATAGTTGCTCCGTAACTGCATTTTTTTAGGCGTTACGGAGCAACTATCGCGATGTTTTTGTATATTGATTGCTTACTTTATTTTTTTTTGCCTTTGAAAACAGCTTTTCAAATTTATCTTTACTTTGCGAGGCTGCATTATGACAATCTATTCAATCATTTATTTTGTAAGTAAAATAAAATAGTATTGTTATATTTGCCTTTGTATTGCTCTCTTAAGTTTAGTATTATAATAAATTGTTGTCTATTAGTTTTGTAAGTTTGTCACTTTCAGGTGATCTAAACTTTCGTGCAAATAATGCATCGGAATTTTTTACTTCTTCATAATTGTCTTCTGTTAAGTAGATGGGTGACCATACACCTTCTACCCATTTTATGTATCTGTAATAATTGTTACATATATTAATGTTTTTACAATTATTCATTATAATACTTTGTATAACAATTTCTTGTGGACATGGATGTTGATTTTTGCTGTTGAATGTTTCATAAAACTTTACTAGTTTGTTGTAACATTCTTCTTGTTCTAGTAATTGTTTTATAGCTTTGTTGTTAAGCATAAAATAATTTGAGCTGTGCCAAATAGGAAAATCTTCATTAAATGGTACTGATTTAGTTTTTCGTTTAATGAAAATTGGTCTGTTTATTATTGGTAACATTATCTTTTTATGGTACATATCGCGATATATCCATTTGTCTAATTCCCATTTGGGAGTTGCTGTTACTTTCCTATATGACATGTAACCGTCATATTCTGAATTCTTTAGAAAACTTTCAATTTCTTTTATCGGTTTTATTGGATAACAAGTTGGTGTTATTGTTATTATCCAATCCGGGTTATATTTTTCTGATATAATTTTGAAAGCATCCCAAGTTGCTTTAACATTATTGATATGCGACCAATAAGTTGTGTAATGTTTTGGGGCTAGTATCAAATTGTACTTTTTTATTAGATTATTGTTAAAATTATTTTGGCTATAATCGTGATGAATATATATTACAGGATTTTCAAATAAAGAAAGTTTATCTAGTAAAATTTCAAATTGTTTTCCTGGATAATCACACGATAATATTACAAATGCTATTTTCATTTTGTTTGTAATGTTTAGATGTAATTATTTTACCTTTAATATCTCTTTTTTGAACTTATCTTTAATTTTTTCATATTAATGATGTTAGTTCATTTTTTTTGTTTTTTGTGATAATCCTGTGCTTTTTTGTTATATCATTTGTTCGAAATTTTATTTTTAATTGTTTGAATAATATTAGTTTTTTTATATGTTATTTAAATTGTTATTTTCAGTATTTTTTTTAATTTATGTTCAAATTTTTGTGGGTCAAGATAAAAATAACTTTTATTTGCCCAATTATTATTTGTTTCTCCTTTTAGTTCACTTCCAATAACTGCATCGTATTTAAATCCTAGTTGATTTGATAAAATCGCATAACTTGCAGGAATTTTTGTAGAAGTATGTATTTCGAGCATAGATAAATTGTTTGGGTAACGAAAAATTATATTTATATTGCCAGCACCGTGTATAGCAATTAGGTATTCTACTTGTCTATATAGTTTTATTTGTTCTTCAACTGTTAATTTATTGTTGTCAATGATTTCAAAACCGTATTTTTGCGCAATCATTTCTATTTCATTGTTATTTTCAATATGTCTTGAAGATTTTTCATCTCTTTTTAAATAAATTTTTTTTGTTGTGTGTTTGCTTGGTTTAATGTGTGAAAACCATGATAGTACTGTATTTAAATACGTATTTCTATAGTGAATTACTTTGCATTGATAGACTTCATTGCACTGAATGAAGTTTTTGTCTCTATATATAAATTTAATATTGTTAAATATTGGTGATAATTTAATTGTTTCTTTAAAAAAACTACATTCTGCTATTGATTTTGGAATTAGTATTGGCATTGCGTTGATGTTTATATCATTATTTTTTAGTAATGCTAATTCTCCAAATAATGCATCCCATAAAAAAAAATAGTTTTTTCCAAAGCTTCCACATAGTTCATTTAGGGATATTATTTTATCGTATATTTCTATTTTTTTCTTTTTTCTTAAAAATAATATTTTGTCAGGCTTGTCAGTTTGTCCATATTCTGAATTGTATATAATATGTCTATAACTGCTTGGTACAGAATGATACAATATTTTATTGTTTTTTGTTATTATCCAACCGTAAGTGGGGTCAATATAGCATGTCTTTGTATAATGTAATAGGTAAGTATCATCGTTCCATGATTTTATAAAATCAAAATTTTTTCTTTCGTCTTCTCCAATTTGAGATATATCTATATCATTATATGTGTATGATTTGTTGAAAATTAAATATTTTTTTTCCTCTTCAAAGTCCATAAAATTATATTTTATGAATTTTGATAATGCTTTATATATTAGTTTGATAATAATATTCATTTTTGTAATTTTATTAATTTTCCTAATTCAATATTTGTATTTTTAGGATTCCAACCATATGTTCCACTACCCGATGTAAAAGTAATTTCTCCAAAATATATTCTTCCTTTTATGATATATAGATCAACTCTTGCGTACATGAAATCCTTGGATAACGTTTTCGCAATGTTTATCATTTCATTTAAACAATCAGGTTTTATAATATCTTTATCATTCATTGCATATACTCCATCTGTGAAATTTTGTTTTTTCCAGTTAATATCGTACCAAACTTCTAATGCTGTGTGATTTTTTAAATTTCGATCAGAAATAACTTCTATATAATGAGGTATGCCATTGAAACAATGTATTTTATAATCGTGTAAGTTGCCATCCATTTCTTCTATAAATTTTTCTGCATAAATTATAGGATGAATTTTGCTGTAATGTAATTCTAGATCACAAAATTGCCAGAAAAATGCATAGTCCATTTGTAACCATCTGTTTAATTGTTTTTTTATTTTTTGTTGATTTATTTTATTTTTGTCTTTTATTATGATATTCATGCCTGAACCATGATTGCATTTTAGAACGAATTTGTCTGGAAGTTTAAAAAAATCTATGTCATTGGCATTTTCCCATGCTTCACCAATTATTGGTATTAAATATTTCGAGCCTATTTTCTCTTTAATTTCTTTTCTTACTAAATATTTGTCTGCATATAATGTTTTTTGAGGTGTACTATCGTAAATTTTTAACCATTGTATTTTTTCATTAAAAGTCTGTGGATTTTCTAAATTTAATTCTTCTCCAGTAATATTTTTGAATCTTTTTTTTAGTATTTTGGGATATTCTTTGTTAGGTATAGACTTTAAGTAATTCTGAATTTTTATTTTTGAACTAAATGAAAGTTCTTTTTTTAATTTTGCATTTACTAAAATTGAATCTATGCAATATATTATTCCGTAATTTTTTATTGCTTTTATGAACTGCATTTTTTTATTTAGAATATATTAAATTTAATATTAAAATAGAAGTATACTAGAGTGATAATTGCATATAAATATTGATTATATGTATATGTCAAATTGTTTTAATCACTTACTAATAAGCCCTACAAAAGTATGAGATTTATTTAGAAATCTAATGAAAGTAATAAAATATTTTTTGTGTATTTAATATTATATGTAAAAAACAGAATTTCATAGTTATTTGAAAAAAATTTGTGGTAAATTATTCTATTATTCGCTAAGTTTTATTAGTTGTATGTTTCCTATTTTTGCAGCCACTTCATCAAAAGAAGAAAACTGTGAGCCTATTATTAGATCTGCTTTTGATAAGATTAGCATCTCTGCATACGCATCCACTATTCCTTGTGGTGAATTGCGTTCTAAGCTGAAACTATTTGTGAGTATTTTGTTGTTTCCGTAATGTAAAGTAAGCAGATACTTAATGTCTTGTGAATCTGTGGCAATGTAAAATTTTGTTTTGTCGATGTGTTGCTCTATATATTCTGTAAATAATTTAATTGGGCTTTTCTTAGTAGCCCCAATATGGTCGCCTCGACGGATATGAATGCCGATGTAGTTTTGATAATTAATTTTGTTAATAATCTCAACAATGTTATCTGATGGAGCGAAAATAGTGTAGTCCTCTTGTTCAGTGAGACAAAAGCACATTGCTACGTATACTTTTTGGTATTTTTCGAATATTGGTTTTAATTGTTTCGGAATGTTAGTTTTTCCTTTGGTAAATACATAATCATAGCCTTTTGCTTTGTTATGGATTTTAGCAATGAGTCTTTTGATTGGATTTTGTTGCATTGAATGTATCATTTGGGGTTCGTGGATTATATTTGTGATATTGAATCCTCTTATGGGCTTGAAAATATGCTCAAAGTCACAATTTAGTGCATCATTTTTTAGCCAAAGTATGTTGATATTAATACCGCTTTTGACAAAATGAGCAATTGATGCCATCACTCTCATTCTGTTGGCGAGTCCATCGCGAAGTAGTACTGTAAGTGTATTTAGTTGCATTTTCGTGTTTTAATTTTTTTTTTGTATTATCTATAATTGGACATAATAATGCCAACATTGTTCAAGATTCTATGTTGATGAATGTTTATTTTCTAAGTTATGTTCATTTTTCGTTTTTAAGTATTTTGAGATAGTATTTTGCTGATTTTATATTTTCTTTCCACATTGTGAGGTATCGTTTTCTATTATCTATTTCTGACTCTTCAGTAGATATTCCTATTAGGTGTTTTACTTCAATTTTAGGTGAATATAACATTGATAATTTATTTTTTTGACATTGATACGCTAAAATTTGTTCTTCAAAATACAGATATGTATGAGGATCGAAACAATATTCCCTATTTGTTATGAAATCTTTCGAAAAAATGTAACATGCGCCGCAGAGAACGGAGTCTGTTACATTACTTTTGGTCTTCGTTGAATTTTGCTTTTTTTGTTCGGTGGATGTCGTAATTCGTTTTTGTGAGTGTTCGCTTTTGAAGAATTTGTAAATTGGTTTTGCCCACCAAAATATAGTATAGTGAAGTATTTTTAGAATATAATAATTCCGATTATCCCTACTTATATATTCTTTGTATGTTTTTATGAATTTTTGGGTTTGTTCAATAGTTGCGCAATTGAGAGGACCGGGATTTTGATAGAGATTATATTTGGGTGCAAAAATTGATGGTCCTAATACTGCATATTTGTGTTCTTGATATATTTCTTCTATTTTTCCTAACAAGTCTTTTTGTTCAATAATGATATCGTTGTTCATTACAATCATAAACTGTATATCATAATTTTGTTTTAAATAATTGAATCCTACATTGTTACCACGGGCAAAACCATCGTTTTTATCGTGTAATATTACTTTTATTAATTTATTGTCTTTATAGTATTGTTGTAATTCTTTTCCAGAATCGTTAGGTGATTTATTGTCAACAATTACTATGAGTATATTCTCTGTGCTAAAATTTTCTAATAGTTTATTTACACATTGCTTGGTCATTTCTAATGCCATGTAATGTAGAATTATAAAACCAAATTTTAATGATGTTTTCTCCATTTTTTATTTGCAAATATGCGCTTTTATGATGTTCCAATATTTTCTTATACCTTTACTTTGTTTTCTATATTTATTGAGCTCATCGAGCCAACTTGCATTCCATAGGTGTACGGCTACGCTATTATCTGTGAGATATTGTTTGTAGCTAAAATCTCCTTCTATTGTGGCGTTTAACGGTAAAGCGTAAAAATAGTCCGGATTATACAATCGGGGACATTCGTTTTCCGGTAGTGTTTTTATTATTTGTGTCAAGTTTTGTGGTATTGATATTGTTTGCATATTATTGATGTCAAATGTAAGTTTATTATAAAATTGCATTGCTTTTGCAATGAATTTACTTCCTTGTTTTGCTCCAATAATTGCAGCGTTAGTAGTTGTTTCGTCTTCTTTTCCAAGAAAATCATCTGATACCAAAAAATCATCCAAGTTTTTAAGTACCAACATGTCTGTATCCATGTAAATACCACCGTATTGGTTTAGTGCCCAAATTCTTACATAGTCAGCAACAAATGCGTATTTCTTTGCAGCCAAGGCATTTTTTACAAACGGAACCTCTATCGGAGAGTTCTGCTCATTCCATAGCATTAGTTTGTAGTCGGGCAGGTATTTTTTCCACGACTTGATACATTTTTTGTCGGTATTTGACATCTTTTTAGGACCGAACCAACAATAATGAATTATTTTGGGTATCATTGTTTTGTATTATTCTGCGTTTTTTTCTTGTTGTTTTTTTACTTTACAAAATTACAAATTTTTTCTTTTTATAGTAGATACTAGCTCCGTAACTATATTTTTTTAGGCGTTACGGAGCTAGTATCGCGATGTTTTGATTACACCACCACTTTCAAAATTTCTTTTTCGTTGTCTAATTTTATCACTTTTGTGCCTAAAACTTTGTTTTTGTTGAAACAAAACGAAAGCATATAGCCTTTGTTAATGTGGTAATAATCAAGATATTCTGAAAGTTGTTTTTCTCCTCGCTCGTTATAACTTTGACCGCGCCAGATTTTCATTTCGATGATGTATTGTTTTCCGAGATAATCAATAATCATATCGGTGCGAGATAGGTCGCGGGTCTGTGCCTCGATGTAATAATGTCCTGTGCCGTTGATTATCGGACGGATATAGAGCATAAAGAAACGGCGACCTTCCTCTTCGCGGAATTTTTCTGTGCTTTTTTTGTAGATGTCGTTGAAATGGTCGGCAAATTTTTCGAGGATCTTGTCCATTTTAAGTTCGCCGTTTTCTATGAATTGGTTTTTGTCGATTTGTCCCTCGCGAAAAAGTCGGTTGTCAAGTTCTTTCTCGTCCATAAACAAATTGTACAGCCAAGTTTCAGTTATACGGTTTGAAATTTTCACCTTGCCGTTGTTGTCTGCGATGTAATTGAACATCGCTGCAATTGACTCGTGCTTGTTGTAGATGTTAAAATTGGCTTCCAATCCGTTGAAAAGCAATTCTTTGAGCATTTTTTTTATGTCAGCAAAATCTTCCAGCTTTTTGGTCAGGTCGTCAAAGAAAGTGTTTGATTCTTTGAGTAACATTTTTACAACATTCAAAACGCCGTTTTTGTTCCAACCGAGATTTTTTTCGTCAATAAGTTTGCAAATTTTTGACGTTAAAAACGGATACCCCGATGTGTAATCGTATATTAATGAAGCAATTTCAGAAATATTCATTCCCGTTTTATGGTCGTTTTCATAATCGGAAAGCATTTGAGAAATTTGTTCAACAGAAAATGACATTTTACCATCAAATCTTTCTGCTATATTCCACGGCGAATTGTATTGATGTTCGCTGTCAGGACGTACTTTTAGTTTGAGATTTTTGATGTCGTAAACGCCCGCAAGAATTACGGACTGAAAAGTAGGACGTATAGTTTTATTGAGAAATTTTTTTCTCGACATCCTTAAAAATTCAACAAACGAATCATAACTGCTTACACTGTCAAATTCATCAATAATAAGGACAATCGGTTTGGTAGAATCGGCACAAATATCTCCTATAAAATCAGAAAAATCATCAAAATCAATTTCTTTTTTTTCGGAATTGTTTTTAACAATATCCGTAAGCCCGTTTTTTAAGAAATCTGTCGCATTTTTGAGGGTCGGAGATTTAATTTGTTTTTTCATCTCTTTCAATAATGCGAATGAAAGTGCTTCTATATTTTTGTATTCTCGTTCTGTAAAATCTTCAAAACTTAACGAAAACACCACATAATTATCACTCAACTTGTTAGCCAAGTGATAAAGCGTAGTTGTTTTTCCGTATTGACGACCACGGTTGATGGTAATATATTGACCTTGTTCAACAAGTTTTTCGATTTGTGAAAGTCTCTCGCTGAGGTCTACCATATAATGGTCTTCGGTGTAACATGTCCCCGTTATGTTAAATCTCCTCATAATGCCGAAATTTTATTTTTATGCAAATGTACGGATTTTTTTGTGGTAAATTCAAACCTATTCGCTAATTTTGTAAAAAATAGCCTATTTATGTCGGTAAATAAAATTTCCATACGTTTTTTTGATGACAGAGAAGTGCGTGCCGTTTGGAACGATGACGAAAACAGATGGTATTTTTCGGTGCTTGATATAATCGGAGTGCTTAATAATGAGGACGATTACACCAAAAACCGAAACTATTGGAAGTACCTGAAAAATAAACTCCGTAAAGAGCAAAATGAGTTGGTTAGTGCCACTAACCAACTGAAAATCCTTGCTGCTGACGGTAAACGTTATAATACTGATGTCCTTGATAATGATGGAGTTATAAAGTTAGCACAGTCAATGCCGAATACAAAATCAGCAAGGTTTATACAATGGTTTACGTATAGTGATGAAACTATTGACGGCAAGAGCAAAACTAAGGCATACGCACTTTTTGAAAGCGGTTTGATTAACTCCATCGAAGTCGGTACGTTGAAAGGTTTGCAACAGATTCATTCGTATCTGTTTGGCGGATTGTACGATTTCGCGGGGCAAATCAGACAAGTAAATATCGCAAAAGGCGGATTTCAATTCGCTATGGCGCAGTATCTGCCGCAAACACTTCAACAAATTGAAAAAATGCCGGACAATACTTTTGACGAAATTGTTGACAAATATGTTGAAATGAATGTTGCTCATCCGTTTCGAGAAGGCAATGGTCGAAGCACACGTATTTGGCTTGATATGTTGCTCAAAAAGCAAATAAAAAAATGTGTTGATTGGAGTCAAATAAACAAAAATGATTATCTCAACGCTATGATTCGTAGTGCCGTTGATTCTGCTAAAATTCGTGAACTTTTACGTAACGCTTTGACTGATAAAATTATCGATCGGGAGATGTTTATGAAAGGTATTGATTATTCGTATTATTATGAGCAAGGTTCATAATAAATGTTATAACTACCAACTATTGTAATTGAAATTTTTATTTAACCCAAATATGGCGAAATCTTTGATTTCGCCATATTTGGTTATTATGATTTTTTTATAGACTTATTATAAAATTAGATATTTTGTAGGCGATGTTTTGTGTAGAAAATATTGTCTTACTTAATGAAATATTGTTTTGTGATATTTCGTTTAAATTAGAGGTTGATGCTAAATTTAATGCATTTGCAATTGATTCTCTATTATTAGGGTTAAATAAAATATTTCCGCTGTCTTTTAGAGTTTCCGTGATATTTCCTACAGATGGACCTATTACAGGTTTGCCAAATGTGAACGCCATAAAAACTACTCCACTATTGAGAGTGTCGGTCCTTGGTATAAAAACTACATCACTAGCGTTGAAATACTTTTGTAACTCATTATCATCTACTTTTCTGTCGATATATATTAAATTTTTACCTGCATGCCAAAAACGGTATATTTTGTTGTATATTTTTTCTATAATTGAGCTGTAGTGATCTATTTTGCCACCTACAACTAATAGTTTTTTGTTTTTGATGTTGCTATCTTTAAATGCTCTTAAAAACAATTTAACTTCTTCTTTGTTCCTTAATGAACCAAATATTAAAATTACAAAATTATCTTTGTTAATTGATAGATTTTTTCTTGCATCTTCTCTACTTATTGTGTTCGGTATAGAGTTGAAACAAGGATGAGGAATTATTGTTATTTGGGTGTTGAAATTTTTATATGTTGATTTATAATAATTTGCAGAATAATATCCAAGACAAATTACGCCATCCATCATGGAATAAAAAGTCTCATAAAGTTTTCTATTTCCTTCTGTATTATTATAATGAGGAAATTTGTTATGATATATTCCTATTAATTTAGAATTATTATTTTTTATGGATATTAATCTTTCTTTTATTGTTTCTAAAACAGAATCGAATTTTTTGTTGTAAAAATTTGTTATATATTCAGGCCAATGTATCAGGTAGTAATCTGCATAGAAATTTTCTTCCCAAAAGAAATCTAATCCCCATACAACATCGAAATATTCTTTAAGACTTTCGTATTGCTCTTTAATGTAGGAATTTAATTCGTTTCTACTTGCTACGATGGCTAATGTTTTTTTCATTTTTTTATTTAATTTATGATTTCTTTGTCCCAAAGTTTTTTCAAAAATATTTCTGCCGGAAGAACTTCTTTTAATAACCGGTTTTTTCGGGAAAAAGTTGCAGCAAAAGTGTTGTTTTTCCTGTTTGTCTTGCTCCAAAAAGGAAAACACTGTCTTCTTTTGCATCGTTTATAGTTAAATATCTGTTAATCATAGTTTTAATATTTTAAAAAGCTGTAAAATCGGGAGTAGTACTCAGTATTTTATTGTAAAATCGGGAGTAGTACTCCGTATTTTCTTGTAAAATCAGGAGTTTGTGCAAAAATATAAATTATCGATGTAATAGAAAAAATGGTTGAGTTTATTTTTTTAGAAATTAAAATACTTGTTTTTTTTCTAAATATTCATGTATTTTCTTTGCAACTGATTTGCCTAAAAAATCATCTGTAATTTTTAGTTGTGTGTGTCTATTATTTGCAATATTTTCTATTATTTCAACAGCTTTGTTTATATCATTTAATGGAAATGTGTAGTTTCCTGTTTCTTCTGCTAATTCTGTTATATTTCCTACTGCTGGAGAAACAAATGGGATGCCGAATGTCATTGACATAATCGCTATTCCAGAATTTAGATTTTGTATTCTGGGAACTAATGTTACGTCTGCTGCCTTGTAATAATATTGTATTTGATTTTCTTCGACGAACTGACCGCATGATGATTTGAAATTTTTGCCTAAATAGTAATATCTTTTTATTCTGCTTATTTGCTTTGTGTAAAAATTTCTCATGTCGTTTAGTTCTCCGCCTCCAATTAATAATTTTTTGTTTTTTATTTTTAATTTTTTGAAGATTTTGTATAAAAGCATTACTTCTGATTGTGACCTTAGATTTCCAACAAACGTAATTACAAAATCTTTATCATCTAATTTAAAATATTTTTTTGCTTCTTGGGTGGTGATTGTGTTTGGAACACTTTCAAAGAGTGCGTGTTTTATTATATAATGTTCAATATTTTCTGATTCCGGAAACATCTCTTTTATCAAATCGACAGAATATTTCCCTAAATGAAATATTTTATTGACGTTTGTATATACTATTTTAAAAAGATTTGTATTAAAATCGTTGACAGAAAAATGTGGTGTTTTGTCATGAAAAAATGCAGAAACAATTGAACCATGTTTTTTTAATAAATTAATTCTTTCATGTAGTTGAGACAACGAATAAGAATACCTGTCTTGACCGACTTTTATATTTTCAGGCCAATGTATTATGTAATGATCTGTCTTAAAATTTTTATCCCAAAAAAAGTCATTACCCCAATATACTGTGTAATATTCGCTGAGATTGGAAATTAATTCTTTGATGTAAGTATTGTTCGGATTCTGAAATGATACTATGGTAAGAGTCTTTTTCATTATTTTCCTGTAATTTGGTGGATTTTGTTTATTGCTTTATCTATTGCCTTGAATTCTTCTTGTTTGAAATCTATATTTTCGTAAGCATAATTATATGTGTCAATACATGAATTGAGCCTTTGAACATATTCTTCCGCTGACATGTTTTCGATGTAATCGAGTAAGTTTTGTATCGATTGAAATTCTGAAACATCTACAAAACTTTTTTCTTTGAATATTTCATAGATTTCTTTTGTTCCATAATAGATAGGAAGGCATCCTGCTGTAATACTATCCCAAATTTTTTCTGTGATATAATATCCATATTTAGTATTTTCCATGCAAAGATTGAATTTGTATTTAGACAAAAAGTCCATTTTGCTTTTATGCCAATCGTTTGTCATTCTGTCTTCCATTGTAGTTTTTATGAAATTCGGCCACCATCTTCCGCAGATATCTACTATATTTCTTTTGTAACCTTCTATCGCAATTTTTTGTCTGTATTCTGATAAATCTAAATTTTCTCCATTGATGTAATACTCAAAGTGAGGTCTGTATGTTCCTAAATTACAAATCATTTTCTCTCTTTGCTTAAAATGATTTAAATCGATATGATTTAATTTTTTTACTATACATGATCCAAACCAAGTGTAATGATTTAGAAATACATCATTAGTGAATACATCCATTACATTAATTTCCGGTTTATAAAAACGTTTAGGAAATTTGGATATTGTAATATTACAATATCTTGGTTCATGAGTCCAAACAAGAACAGGAATATTTCTGTGTTCAAATCTCCAGAGGTATAAGTCTTTCTTAGAAATTATTGGGAATCGTTGTGTTATATATAAATCAGCGTCGTGTTCATTTTTAGTTTCAACAATGCCTTTATTATTGATATATTTTACCCATTCTTCATAATTTTTAAAATTATCAGTATCCTTTGGATTGCCAAATGGTGTAAATTTTATATCTCCTAATGCAAAGTATTTTATTGTTGCCATTTTTTATTTGAATAATTATAATGTTATATGTTTATTCCAAAATGTTCTTTTGTATTCTAACTGAAATGCATGACAAAATGTCGGTAATGAATTGTTATATAATGTACTAAGATATTCTATATTTTCTTCGAAACTGAATTTATACGATTCATTAAAACTGGGAAGATTATATATATTTGTGCGTATTTTAATTACCTTATCCCAAAATTTTGGTCTTGATTTGAAATTATTTATTTTTTCTATAAAAATTTTACTTAGTAGTATATCTTCATGGTAGTTATTTGCTATTTCTAAATCATAGTCATTTTTTATGGTTAAAATTTTAATAATTGCTTTTATTTTAGATATGAGATTTTGTCTTTCGTATTTGTTTTCAAATATATATATTTTTCTTATATCACTTAGTATGTTAATCATATCTTTGGTGTTTCTTAAAGATAATCCTCCATTCATGCATTGCATGTATTCTGAATTTTTATCGCATTTTCTACCTCCTTTAAAAATTGGCGCACCTATGTAACTATATTTCTTTTTACACCATTCTTCTAATTCATCTCTAAATACGTAGGCATCTAATTGATAAATGAGTATGTATTCAAATTCTTTGAACCTTTTATAGAAATTGATTGATAACATAAAATTATTGTAGCTTTGAATGCTTTTAAAATTTTTGAAATCAAAGAATTCTGTTAATATGTTTATTTTATATTTTTGGGCTAATTTTATGTATTCGTTAAGGTTATTTTTTTTATATGTAACTATACAAATTTTGTATTTATTTAGTATTTCTAGGCAACGGATATAAGAAATTTTTTCGTATTTGTCCATTGTTGCTTTATATACAGGTATCGTAATTATTACTTTATTTTTCATTATTAGAATTTTTTTGACACATCGAAATGTTGTGGCTATTTTTTGTTTCTCGTATTTTTATTTGGTATAATGATTATAATGTGTTTATGTATTTGTTAATTGCTTTTGAGTTTTGTTGAACATATTTTTTATTTTCCTTTTTATCCATCCGGCAACATATCGAGGATGGGTGAGTATCATAATATAATGGTTTAATTTCTGTTTCCATTTTGGGTCGTATTTGATTTTTAAGATGAAATTGTAATATCTTTTTCGTATAATAGATATTTCATTTATCCCTAGTTGACGGTTTGTTTCACTAATTCCTCCAGTATCGAATTTTGATACTATTATGTTGATATATTTAAATGTGAATCCTTTGAATAGTATTTTTACGAAAAAGTCATAGTCCGAACATATTTTCAAGGTTTCATCAAAGAGATATTTCTTTTGAAGAACTGTTTTAGTAAATGCTGATTGATGAACTATGTTATTTTTATAAAATGCTTGTTTATTCATTATGATTTTGGGTTCTTTAATATAATTTTTGCCGACCATATAAGTCCTTCCATAAATTACATCTGCGTCATATTCTTTTCCGTTAAAAACTTTTGCTAATACATCATTGTCATAAAATTCATCGCCACCGTTCATGAAATTTACATATTCACCGGATGCTAATTTAATACCTTTATTCATAGCATTGTAAATACCTTTGTCGGGTTCGGAAATTAAGATGTCAATTCTGTTGCGGTATTTTTCTAGTATTTGTAGAGTACCGTCGGTTGATGCACCGTCTACAACAATCCATTCAAAGTCTTGAAAGGTTTGATTGACTATGCTTTGACATGTGCGTTCTATTGTAGATGCGATGTTTAGACAAACTGTTATTATTGTTAGTTTTTTCATTGATTTTTATTTTCTGCAAAAGTAAAAATAATTATTTTGATTTTATTATTTTTCTTTTAATCCATCCTGCAATATAGCGCGGATGAGTTAGAACCATTTTATAAAACTCTCTTCGTTGATCAAGATAGTCTAAAAAGTCGTTGCTTTTTTTAACTTCTTCATTTTGTTGTTTTTGATGTTTTATAAATTCAGCATCTAATTCAGAAAAAGGTTCTTTACTTTCATTTAAGCCATTTTTTGCCAATATTCTTTTGTATAAATCAATGTATTTTTGTGCTATTATGTCGTAAGAAAAATTATCTTCAATATATTTTCTAATTGTATTGGAATCGTATTTTCTTTTTAATGCTAATTTTATTCCTTCAATAAGTGCATCAACAGTGAAGTCATTACAAATAACACCGTTATGTTCATTAATTAAATCATCAGTTCCACTGCATGGAAATGCTATTACAGGTGTTCCGCAGCTCATGGCTTCGATTGGAGTTTGCGCAAACGCTTCTTTAAATGACGGCATTACAAAATAATCAGCAGCGGAATAATATTGGGATAGTAGATTTTCATCACTGATGTATCCTGTACATCGTATTGAAAATGTAGTTTTGGGAATTTCACGATAATTACCGATGCATAACAGAAAGATGTTCCTTATTTTCGCCTCTTCTAATGCGTTTATTAATTCTTTTAGACCTTTGCGCGTATCATCAAGAAAGGATGAGGAGAACATAAATACAATCATCTCATTAGGGATGTTCAATTTTTTGCGACTTGTTTTTTTATCGTAAGGAATATATTTTCTTGTATCAACCCCGTTGTTAATTAGTGTTATGGGGTATTTCCCTAATGTCTTGTTTGCATTTATGGCTTTTTGCATTTGTTTAGAAATAGCTACAACGTTGATGTTTCCGTTGTTAGATAGTGCTTTGCGTTTTATGTTAATGCATTCTTTTTCGATTGTGAGCAATTGTGATGAGGCTTTTTGGTTGCTATCTAAATAATGAAAGCACCCTAACAATGGGTTTAAATCGTGTAGTGTCCAAACAATGGGCTTTTTGATGTTTATAAAGAATGATGGAAAATCTATGAAATTTCCAATCCAATGTAAATGAATTATATCGGCTTCTTTTATCCATGGATGATTGATTAAGTCTTTATAATTGTTAGATGATAGAGTTGTAAATATTGGGTATTTCTCTTTTTTTAATACTTTAGATATTTTAATTTTAAAATACCTGTTTTTCTCCGGTTTTATAATATATTTATTTCTTTGTATAAATCTTATAAATTTGAATTTACTCCAATTATATTTATCTTCAGGTATTACGTTGATGTATTTAGTGTTTTCACCTTTTGAAGTTATAATGCAAGTGTTTACACCGAGAGTTTGAAGCGCGTTGCTTATTCTTAATGCGCATAAAGCAGCCCCGCCGGTTTGATATTTATTGATATGAAGTATTCGCATTGGTTATTTTAGATTTTTTATTTCCTTTTTAATCCATCCTGCGATGTAGCGAGGATGGGTAAGCGCCATTTTATAAAAATTTCTTCGTTGATCTAATTGTGAGAAAAGTTCTAATTGCCTTTTGTGTTCTGTTTTTTGTTGGTTAATGATATCATAGTTTAATTTTGAAAAAGCTTTGTTATTTTCTGTGTATTTGTTATTATTTAGAATGTTTTTGTATAGGTTGATATATTGTTTGGCGATGTTGTTGTAAGATAATTTATCAATAGTTTTTTGTCTGATTTCTTTTCGATCATAATTTCTTGTTATTGCTAATTTTATGGCTTCTAATAGTGCTTCTGAAGTGAAATCTTTACAGATTACACCTAATTTCTCGTCGATTATGTCAACGGCTATTCCACATGGAAATGCAATGACAGGAGTACCACAACTCAAAGCTTCTGTGGTTGTCTGTCCGAAACTTTCTTGAAATGACGGCATTACAAAATAATCCGCTGCGGAATAATATTTGGATAGTAGATTTTCATCACTGATGTATCCTGTACATCGTATTGGAAATGTAGTTTGGGGAATTTCACGATAATTACCGATGCATAACAGAAAGATGTTCCTTATTTTCGCCGCTTCTAATGCGTTTATTAATTCTTTTAGACCTTTGTGTGTATCATCAAGAAAGGATGAGGAGAACATAAATACAATCATCTCATTAGGGATGTTTAATTCTTTGCGACTTGTTTTTTTATCGTAAGGAATATATTTTTCTGTATCAACCCCGTTGTTAATTAGTGTTATGGGGTATTTCCCTAATGTCTTGTTTGCACTTATGGCTTTTTGCATTTGTTTAGAAATAGCTACAATGTTGATGTTGTTTCTGTTAGAAAGTGCCTTGTGTTTTATATTAATGCATTTTTTTTCGATAGCGAGCAATTGTGATGAGGCTTTTTGGTTGCTATCTAAATAATGAAAGCACCCTAACAATGGGTTTAAATCGTGTAGTGTCCAAACAATGGGCTTTTTGATGTTTTTAAAGAATGAAGGAAAATCTACGAAATTACCAATCCAATGGATATGAATTATATCGGCTTCTTTTACCCATGGATGTGAAGTTAATGAGTGATTATATGATAATGGTAAGGTTGTGAAAATGTGTTCTTTATTTTCATACAATGTTTTTGCTAACCTTTGTTTGAGTTTTATGATTTTGGGTTTTATCCCAATAATATATGCTGTTTTTTGGAGCAGAAACAATAGCGTGTTTTTGCTCCAAAAATTGGTGTCTCCTGAGTCTATAGAAGTAATATCGTTGTTATTCCCATCCATTAATAAATAACGACATTCCACATTTTGTTGTTGTAGAGCGTTGCCTATACGTTGCATACATAAAGCAGCCCCGCCGGATTGATATGTATTGATATGTAGAATCTTCATTTATAGATTTAGTGACAATTTATAAATTCATACCTTTATTTTACACTGTGTAGTCGCATTAATCCGGAAGTACTAATTGTTGATATTTGTCCGAATTTTGATAGATGTCCTTCACTGCTTAGTTTACAACATTTTGGAGCTTTTAGAAACCATTGTATGTTCGGTTCGTGAAAATAAATGGAAATATATAATTCTCCTTTGTATATTTCGGCAGGTAACTGTATCTTTCTGCTTAGATTAAATTCACCGTTTAATTGGTATAATTTACCTTTTTCTTCACAAAAATCGTATGATGCAAATGCTACTTCGTCTTTGTTTTCAATTATTATTGTTATTTCTGTATTTATTTCTTTTTCTGAAATACCTTTGATTGTGACATCTAAGATATTTTGACCAAATTTTAATATTGAATCTGCTTTGTTTGTGTTGTTAATTTCAATTTTGTCAATTTCTAAGCCATTTTGTATCCATTCAATATTTTCTTTAATTTCAGAATCTTCTGATGTTTTGTTACTACTTAGATAGCAATCAATTGCTTCATCGGCTGTGCCTTTAAATTTTATTGTCCCATTTCCTAGTACTACACCGGATTTGCATAGATTTCTTACTGCTGTCATATTATGACTTACAAACAATACTGTTCTGCCGTTGCCGTGAGAGATATCTTGCATTTTGCCGATGGCGCGTTTCTGAAATTCTGCATCGCCTACTGCCAATACTTCGTCAACTACCAAAATCTCAGGTTCCAAAAATGCTGAAATCGCAAAACCTAAACGTACTCGCATTCCTGATGAGTATCGCTTAATTGGTGTATCGATATATTTCGCAATTCCCGAAAAATCTACAATATCATCAAGTTTTGAGGTTATTTCGTGTTTCCTCATTCCGAGAATTGCTCCGTTTAGATAAATATTATCTCTGCCTGAAAGCTCCGGATGCATTCCTGTTCCAACTTCCAACAACGAAGCCATTCTGCCGTTTACTTTTATTTTACCGGTAGTCGGCGTCGTAATTTTCGATAAAATTTTCAACAAAGTAGATTTGCCGGCACCGTTTTTACCTATTATGCCGACAATATCTCCTTGCTGTATAGTTAAGTTGATGTCTTTTAGTGCCCATACCAAGTCCGATGAATCCACTTGGTCGAGTTTGTTGGTTCCTTGTCCGTCTATAGGAGCGTTTACAGGAGGCTTACCTGCCAATTTCCTGAAAAAGTTTATAACCTCGTCTCTGAATGTATCTGCTCCGTAATATCCTAATTTATATAATTTTGATACGTTTTCTATTTCTATTGCCGGTTGCATTTTCTTGTTCCTCCTTTTTTTTATTAAACTGTGTCAATAAAGTTTTGCTCTACTTTGTTGAACAAGATAAGTCCAATAAAAAGTAAAAATACTGTTACTCCTACCGAATAAAACATCATGTTGGCATCAAATGTTCCTACGCCAAGAATTGAATATTTGAATCCTTCTACTACCGGAGCTAACGGATTGAGTAATAATAAGAATCGGTATTGTTCCGGAACAAATGATACAGGATAAATCACAGGTGTACAATACATCAATAATTGTATGCCAAATCCTACGAACATACTTAAATCGCGGTATTTGGTTGTAACAGAACTGATGATAATTCCTAATGATAATCCTAAAAATCCCATGATTAAACACATCACCGGAATCATAAACGCCCATGCCGAAAGATGGATGTTGGCGCCTTGGTTATAATAGTAAATCCACATCACAATCAAAATCACCATTTGAATCAAAAATGCGATAAATGATGTTACGATTGTTGATAACGGCATTATCATTCTTGGAAAATATACTTTAGAGAAAATTGCCTGATTGCCTGTAAATACGCCGGAAGTACTTTGTATGCAACGTGAAAAATATCCCCAAATCATATTGCCGGTATAATAAAAAATCGGTGCAGGTACGCCGTCGGTAGAAATTCCTGCTACGTTGGCAAAAATTATTGTAAATGTAATTGTTGAGAACACCGGATTGATAATATGCCACAACGGGCCGAGGATTGTTTGCTTGAATGTCGCTACAAAATCTCTTCGTACCAATAATATCAGCAAATCACGGTATCTCCAAATTTCTTTAAAATGGAAGTCAAGAAGATTTCGTTTTGGTTTTATTATTTCTGACCATTTTTCTTGACTATTTTCCGTTTCGTGCATTTCTAATTTTTTCTTATTTGTTAGCTAAATTTTCCGCAAAGGTATATTTTTATTCAGTCTTTGAAAAATTTTCAATCGATTATTTTTCTGTTAATATTTTTTTTGCTCATGTAGTAAGTGAATTATGTCCTTTTCCAATTTAATCCAATTGAAATTCTTTTAGATGTTTTTTTGCTATATCGATATGTTTTGAAGTAAACATCCTTTCTTTACGTTTGCTCCAATTGGTAAACTCGTTATGTATTTCCTCTATTGATAAATCTCCTTTTTGGGTTAAAACATAATCAACTGAAGATAATAATTCTAAGGCAAAATCTGAGTAATAACCGTCTAAAAATCGTTTTGTTTTTTCTACAATTTCCATTAATTCAGCTTTTTGTGACATGTATTTACATATTGAATCATATCTGTCTGGTATTAGTGATAAAATTTCAAACGGTTTTTTATCCATATCGCTGTATCCCATTATATAACTGCCATTTAATATATTGAGTAAATAACGGGCTTTGCCGGAGTATGGTCCATAAAAATATGGTTTATAATTTAGTTTGAAATATTTTTCTGCTCCAAATTTTTGTAAAAAATAACATATTTTTTCTGTTGAAAATTCAGAAACATATTCACCTTGTGAAACTAAATCAAAAAGTATGTATAATAGTAAAGCTCTTGCGTCTGTTAGTTTTACAATTTCAGATTTAAGTTGTTCTTTAATTTGAGAATTGGGTTCGTATATTAAAATTTCTATATCACTTAAACTTGATAATTTGTTTGTAATTATTTGTTTTGTTCCAGTCTAAACCTCCATTTCCTGAACCTAATGGCGGTAATGCTATGGAGTTTATTTTATATGTTCTTATTATGGTTATTAAATCCGTAAGACCTTCTTCTATATAAGAATATTCTGAACTTTTTCTCCAGTCAATTTTTGTTGGAAAATTAATTATTAATTTCTCTCCGTTTAAATCTGTTGCTTTTGTTACAAACAGTTTTCCTATATCAATAGTTTTGTTTGAGCACGCTTTTTTGTATAATACATAGTTTTCCGGATATTTTTTTTTGAATTGCAGTGCAATACCTTTTCCCATAACACCAACTAAATTTACAGTGTTAACGAGAGCTTGTGCATTAGAATCAAATATGTTGCCTTCTATATATTTAATCATTTTTTAGTAATAAAATTGAGGTAAAATTTTAATTGAATTTTCATTTATTCCAAATGGCTTTAGTTTCGCTTTTGCTGTTTCGTTATAACATCCGTATCCTACTATTAAGTTATAATTAATGTCATCGGAATATAAGAATTCTGCTTGTTTTTTTCTTTTAACTTCAGTGCTAATACCTTCACCAGACCATTGTTCTGCTCTTATCGATTTCCAATCTAATAAATTTGAAATATTATTTATATCGGATTTGTCATAAATGCTCGATAATTTGTCTTTAGCATGACCATCTGTGAAATAATATTCTTTGCCTGTGTTGATTAAATCTTGCAATGAAATTACGATATAAACAATGTCTTTTTTATCAATGCGTTCTGCTTTGTTGTATCCGTTTTGTATTACGTAAAGCATTGGCATTTTTAGCCAAAAATAAAATGGAATATAATTACCGATGTTTATATTTTCGTTTCTTATTGTTAAAATTGTATGCTTTCTATTTTCAATCAAACTTGTATCACCAATCATTATATAATTGGGATCTGAATTTCTTGAATTACTGCGAGTTAATCCATATTTGATGATATGCGGAATATTATCAATTGAATCATTCTATACAATTTAATTTTATCAAAAGGTATAAAACACATTTTTGAAAGCCTTTATTTGCAAAATTATTCATTTATTTATTTATTACAAAAATATTGAGATTTTTTTATTATAAAATTTTATTAGTTAATTACCATTTTATTTTCATTTCTTTCTATCTACTTTTTTTTGTCTTATCTTCTTTTTATCTTAATTTTGTATCTAAAACATACTTATTGAAATGAACGCTAAAATCTTAATTTCTACACTTTTAATCGGTGTTACAATGAATGTGATGGCTCAAGACAATGTTACTAAAGTGGTAAATGATATTGCAAGTTATGATGCTTTTGCTAACGGTCAGGTTGCTTTGCTCGCTACGGATATGAAAACCGGCGAAGTGATTGCAAGTTACAATCCTGATATGTCTTTGGTGCCTGCCAGCAATACCAAACTTTTTTCTACCGCTGCAGCTCTCGAACTTTACGGTCCCGATTATACTTACAAAACTCAACTCGTTTATACCGGCAAGATTGATAGTACCGGCGTTTTGTACGGTAACATCATCATAAAAGGTAGCGGCGATCCTACTTTGGGGTCAAAATTCTTTTACGACAGAGATAATTTTAATTATGTTGACAAATTTATTTCTGCAGTGAAAGCCGCTGGTATTAAACGTATTACCGGTAATATCATCGGCGACGGTTCCGCTTATTCCAAAGAGATGACTCCGCCGACTTGGAGCTGGGAAGACATCGGTAATTATTTCGGCGCTGTGCCAAGCGGCCTTACTGTTCACGACAATTATGCAACTTTGCATTTCAAAACAGGTAAAGTTGGTACAGAGGCCGTTTATCTCGGTTGCGAACCGGAAATCAAAGACTTAAAAGTAGAATCTCACGCTGTAGCTGCCGATGTGTCAAAAGAAAATACAAATACTTTTGGCAAAACATATCAATACGAAAAATATGTTGAAGGTCCGATGCCGAAAAACAAAACAGATGTTACAGTAAGAACTATTTTGCCAAATCCGGCATTGTTTGCTGCCACTCAGTTGCTTGATAGTCTTAATAGTAAAGGTATTCAAGTATTCGGACAAGCAATCTCGGCTTCCGACCACAACAAATATATCAGTCAGAACAACGAAGAAACTGTGCTTTATACTTTGGAATCTCCAACACTTTTCGAGATTATTCAGCAGACAAATTATTACAGTATAAATCTTTACGCAGAACATTGTCTTGCTTTGGTAGGACTAAAACGCGTTAACACCACCGATGTTACCCAAGCATGTTGGTCGCTGATGAGTTTTTGGAAATCCAAAGGTATGGATATCAAAGGTTTGAGTCTGAATGACGGTTGCGGATTGTCGCATTATAATATTGTTACGCCAAGACAATTGTGCTTTTTGTTGACTTATATGCATAATACCTCAAAATATTATACTTATTTCAACAACAGCTTAACGATGTGCGGTGGCAAAGGCACGATGTCGGGGATGTGTGCCGGAACTCGTGCTGTCAACAATGCAAGAGGTAAAAGCGGTACAATTCGTCGTGTAAAATCTTATTCCGGTTATGTAACATCGCGTAGTGGGCGTGAAATTGCTTTTGCAATCCTTATCAACAATTTTACATGTTCGTCTTACGATACAAGATTTATGATGGAAAAATATATTGCAGCTTTGGCTGATTACAATAAATAGAAAAAGATGTTGAAAAAAAAGAGGCTGTTATATCTTGTATAGCAGCCTCTTAATAATTAAAAATTCCCTTTTCGATAAATAGACAGTTTGTTGGTAATTCCTATTACCAATTATGTGCCAAATATTTTAGTGAGCTTCCAACCAATTTTTGCCAAAATTGCCTTCTACCTTCAATCTTACTTTTAAGTTGGCAGCGTTTTCCATCTCTGTTTCAACTATTTGTTTTACTAAATCTTTTTCATCAGGGAATACATCAAATACCAATTCGTCGTGTACCTGAATCAAAAGTTTAGATTTTATACCGCGAGATTTAAATTCGTTGTAAATCCTTATCATTGCGATTTTTATGATTTCGGCGGCAGTACCTTGTATCGGTGTGTTTACGGCGTTTCGTTCCGCACCTGCTACCATGATATTGTTTCGTGAATTGATATCCGGCAAGTTGCGTCTGTGACCGTACATCGTTGTTACATAACCGTTTTTCTTACATTCGGCTATTATTTTGTCACGAAATTCTTTGATACCGGGATATTGTTGAAAATAGTTGTCAATCAATTCTTTGGCTTCTGTTCTTGAAATTCCTGTATTTTGAGAAAGTCCGAAAGCAGATATTCCGTAAATTATACCGAAGTTGGCTGATTTCGCAAGACTTCTTTGTGCTTTTGTAACATCCTCAGGATTTATGCCGTAGATTCTTGCAGCTGTACTGCGGTGAATATCTTCATTGTTTTCAAAAGCTTGTATCATGTGTTCATCGCCGGCAAAGTGTGCCATCACACGGAGTTCCACTTGTGAATAGTCCGCTGCGTAAATCATGTTTTCCTTCGATGAGGCTATGAATGCGCCGCGTATTTTCTTGCCTTCTTCGGTTCTGATCGGAATATTCTGAAGGTTTGGATTTGTAGAACTCAATCGTCCCGTTACAGTAATTGTTTGATTGAAATTTGTATGAATTCTGCCTGTTCGCGGATTTATCAGCGCGGGCAGTGCTTCAGTATAAGTTGATACAAGTTTTTTCAATCCTCTGTATTTTAGGATGTCGTCTATGATTTTGTTTGTACCGCTCAGCTTTTGCAATTCTTCCTCGCTTGTGGAGTATTGACCCGTCTTGGTGGTTTTTACATTGTCGCTGATTTTCAGTTTCTCAAAAAGTATTTCGCCGAGTTTTTTTGATGAGGCGATATTGAATTCTTCACCGGCTTCGTCATAAATCTTTTGTTCTGTTTCTGAAATTTCGGCTTTGAGTTCTTCTGTATACGATTTCAAAAATTCTGTATCAATGCAAACTCCGTTGTATTCCATTTCTGCCAAAACGTAAATCAACGGCATTTCGATTTCTTCCGCTGCTTTCAACAGATTGTTTTCAAACAGTTTAGGATAAAGCTGAAGTTTCAGTTGATATGTTACATCGGCATCTTCGGCAGCATAATCTTTTATCAGGTCGATATTTACCTGACTCATATTTATTTGTTTGCCTTTTTCGCCAATCAATTCTTCAATATGAATTGGTGTATATTTCAGATAGACTTCTGAAAGATAATCCATATTGTGTTTCTGTTCCGGCTCAAGCATGTAATGAGCAACCATTGTATCAAACAGTTGTCCTGATACTTGGATTCCGTAATTTCTCAAAACCAAGATGTCAAATTTTATATTTTGACCGATTTTTAGAATATTGCTGTTCTCAAATGCCGGACGGAGAATTTCGAGTTTTCTTTGCGTTTCGGAATCGTTGGCGGAATCAAACGGTAAATAATATCCGGTGTGAGATTCGTAACTAAATGACATCCCTACAAGTTTGTTGTTCCTTGTTTCTAAACCTGTAGTTTCAGTGTCAAAACAAAACTCGTTTAATGTTAACAATTTATCTCTTAGCTGAGAAATCTCTTCGTCCGTTGTTACAAGTTTGTAATCGTGATTTGTATTTTTGATTGTAGCATAAACTATCGGTTCTGCCGGTTTTTCTTGTGCTACAGGTGTTTGGTCAAACAACGAAAGTTGATTTGTAGCACTTGTTACAGTTTTTTTGCCTAAAATTCTGTCAGCAACAGTGCTCTTGAATTCCAATTCTGTAAACACTTTTCTCAAAGCAGTTTCATCAGTTGGTTTCGGCAAAAAGTCGTCTTCTACAAAGTCAGTCGGTGCGTCGGTTACTATCGTTACAAGTTTTTTGGCCAGCATCGCAGTTTCTTTGAAGTTTACAAAGTTTTCTTTTTGCTTGCCTTTCAATTTGTCGATATTTTCGTAAATACCGTCAATTGATTTGTATTCTTGAATAAGTTTGTACGAAGTTTTTTCGCCGACTCCCGGTACGCCTTTTACATTGTCGGCAGCATCGCCCCAAAGTGCAAGTATATCAATAAATTGCTCAGGATTGTCCAAACCAGTTTCTTCGCAAAAACTTTGTGCTGAAATGATATCAACTTGTGCTCCTTTCTTCGGACGGTAAACATAAATATTGTCTTCCAAAAGTTGATTGTAATCCTTATCCGGTGTTACCATGTAAACCTCAAAGCCTTGTTTCTGAGCTTTTTTCGCAATTGTACCGATTGTATCGTCGGCTTCAAATTTCGGAACTTCCACTTGATGAATACCCCACGCATCAAGAATCGCGTGAATTCTTGGAATTGCGGTTTTTATGCCTTCGGGCGTAGGCGGACGCTGCGCTTTGTATTCCGGCGAAATCTCGTTTCTGAATGTCGGATACGGCGGATCAAAAACCACGGCGATATGGCTTGGATTCTCTTTCTTCAAGATGTCTTGCAACGTGTTTACAAATCCGTAAACTGCCGACGTACTTTCGCCGGTACTCGTTACCATAGGATTGTTTATCAATGAGTAGAATGCTCTGTAAATCATTGCATAAGCATCTATTAGAAAGAGTTTTTTCATTTTTTGTTACTTTTTTTGTTGTGATTGATTTTGTTTTTTTTGTTGTTGGTTTTGACTATTCTTTGTTGTCCTCGGCGTACCATTCCGCGTAAGAATCCGCTGTCTCGTAAAGCTTTAGTTTTAGTAATTTAACGTTTTCCGGCAACCGTTTTGAGATTTTTTCGGAAAAAAATATCAACATGTTTTCGCATGTCGGTTGAAACGGAAATCTAATAAGGTTACTAAACATCGGACTGCTTTCGTCGATTTTTACAGGATCGTTTTCGTTGAGTACCACAGAATGGTCAAATTTGTCTACAATCTCCTCGTTAACAATCTTTTTCAAAACTCCGAAATCCATTACCATGCCCAATTTCGGATTATTTATGTCTTGAATCGGATTGCCAATTACGGTAACGAACAATTTGTAGCTGTGACCGTGTAGTCTGCTGCATTTGCCGTCGTAATTTAGCAGACAATGTGCTGCCTCAAATCCAAATTGTTTAGTTAACCTAATTTTTTGCATCGTAATGGATATTGAATGTTGTCAACAATGATTCCAATTGCCAAAGCAGAATTTTCTTAGCTTTTTTGCCGCCGTAGACGTATGCAAATACTGTTGTTACCTCGTTTTTTACTGTATCTACCTGTGTTTGTGATACAAAAGGTCCGCCCATAAATGCGCCTTCGGTTTCCCAAAGTCCGCGCAATTGACATACGTAATTGCCGTTGCGGTTGAATTCGTCTTTCAATGGCGGAATGCGTTTTTCTACTGCCATGTATGAGCCGTCAACAGGTCCCGGTACGTTTTGCATCAATACGCTGTCCATCTTGTTGATAAGATATTGAATATTGAAATCTTTTGGACCGTTGTACGGATATTTCCAAATTAAAAATCCTTGGCTTGTTTCGCTGGTTTCTTTGCTGATCCATGCAAATTTTTCTTTGCAAACATCAAGATTGAATCCGGCTGTCGGCATTACCATGTCGATATTGTATTTGTTTCTCAATGTGTCCATCAAATAGACATTTTGAGTTTTTTTGAAGCCTTTTAAGAATCTGTTTAATTCGTATTTTACAATTGTATCTACTACAGTTTGCTCTACTTTGTACCAAGCATTTAAGAATGCAGTATCGCTGTTGGCTTTTATTGTAATATAAGTTTGCGGTGCTGCGGTTTTGTTGTGCTCTATGCTAAATGTAGTTTTCTCAATATCTGATCTGATATCGCAAAGTATGATATTTCTCGATCTTTGAAAAATATCGGTGTATGCTCTCGGTTTGATATGTATTACTTTTAGCGTAGATTCGTATTGCGGTAATACGAGATATTCCTGACGCAAAAATGTTTGCATCGTGTCACCTATTTGACTTTTCCAAGTGCTTTCGGGCATTACTACAATTACTTCGCCGCATTTGCCGTGGCTTTCCGGCATCGAACTTAATGTGCCTTCGTTTTGGCAGCCGCTTATTACTGCTGTTATTGACAATATGGTCAATAATATTACAACAAGTCTTTTCATGATCTTTTGTTTAGTTGAAAACGTGTCTTATGAAATCGTTACCGATGGCGTAAACCATAAGTAACAATAGTAAAATCATACCAATAGTTTGTGTTACTTCTTGAAATTTCAACGACGGGGTTTTGCCGGTAATCATTTCTATAATTGTAAATAAAGCATGACCGCCGTCAAGTCCCGGAATCGGCAATACATTTAATACTGCAAGCATTATTGAAAACAATGCTGTAAGATTCCAGAATGAATACCAATCCCAACTGCCGGGGAATATTTTTGCCATCGAAATAAAACTTCCTACGCTTTTGTAGGCTTCGGTATCGGGATTGAAAATCAGTTTGAATTGTTTTACATATTCTTTGGTTTTTTCCCAACCGCGTGCAATTCCTACAGGAAACGATTCAAAAAATCCGTATTGAATTGTGGCAATTTCAAGAAATTTTGTCGGAGGTTCTGTCATTACCTTAATTTTGCCGTCTTGAGGAATTGTCATTGTAATATTCAGACTGTCAGTGCCACGCAATACTCTGAAATTCACTTCTTTGTTGATATTGTTTTGAATTGCGTCTCTTACTTCGCTGAAATATTGACAGTTGACATCGTTTACTGCAATTATAAAATCGTTTACCTGAAAACCTGCTGCCTTTGCCGGTGATTCTTCAGGCATTTCTGCAATTTGGAACGGGTATCTCGGACTGATAAAATAGTGTTCGCCTTTTAGAATTTCAGCAATATTTTCGTCTGAAAGTACTACTGTTGTATCTTTGCCATTGCGTTCTACAGTGAGAGATTTAGGATCGTTGAGCAACAATGTAATCAATACTTTGTTGTAATCATCTACTTTTTCCCCGTTTACAAGTTTTATTTTATCACCGTTTTGTAATCCTACAGCCAATCCGAGGCTGTCAACGCTGATACCTTCTTTCAAATTTTCTACAGGTAAATACGATGAACCCCAGTGAAATGCTACCATGGCGTAAATCGACATCGCCAATATTACATTTACAATTACTCCGGCAAGCATTATTATAAGACGTTGCCAAGCCGGTTTGCTGCGAAATTCCCACGGCTGAGGGTCTTTTTTCATACTTTCTGTATCCATACTTTCGTCCACCATGCCGGCTATTTTTACATAACCTCCTAGGGGCAACCATCCGATTCCGTACTCCGTTTCGCCTTTTTTGAAGCTGAAAATATGAAACCACGGATCAAAAAACAAAAAGAATTTTTCTACTTTTGTTTTGAATATCTTAGCTGTGATAAAGTGTCCAAACTCGTGGCAAATTATTAATAAACTGAGACTTACCAAGAGTTGTGCTATCCTTACGGCTGTTTCCATTACTTATTTATTTTTATTATTATTTCAAAATTTATAGTTTGCAAAGGTAATAAACTATTTTGCGACTTCAAAAAATAATTTACCTTTGCACTGTCAAAAGTTTTTTTATTTACCATGAAAACCACTGCTCAACGATATGCCTTAAAAGTTAATAACCTTATTGTCAACGTGAAGGAGTTCAAAGCTTCGCGGCGTATCAGAATTATTGTTCACCGTGACGGTAGCGTGGTTTTAACTTGTCCGCCGAGGACTTCTAAACAGAATCTTTTGGGATTTATCAATATGAATCTCAATTGGATTCTAAATACTGTAAATAAAATAGTGAAGGTTTCTCCGCTGAAAACTAATTACATCGAACATTACAATACTAAAAAACGTACTTTGCAGCTTCAGACCACTGACGAAAATATCTTGCATTGCGTTTTTACTGATGATAAAATTATAATTTTTTATCCTAAATCTGTTGAAGTTTCTAATCCTCAGGTACAGGATTTTATCAAAAAGGCAATTCGAAAGGCTTTGAAATCAGAGGCTTTGGAATATGTACCTAAAAGGATTCAACAATTGGCAGTACAAAACAATTTGCATTTCAGCGAATTGTCTATCGGTTCAGCAGTTTCCAGATGGGGATGTTGTTCCAACAAAGGTAAAATTATAATATCGTGTTTTGTAATGATTTTGCCTGACGAACTTATTGATTATGTGTTGCTTCATGAGTTGTGCCATTTGGTACATTTCAATCATTCGGCGGCTTTTCACAAAAAGTTGAACGAGATGTTGCCTTGTCACAACGAACAGCAATTGGTAAATGAAATAAAAAAAATCTCAATATACAACCAAAATTAGTTTCAATATTATGGAGAAAGCAGTATCTATAAAAGTTACAGGAAGAGTTCAGAAAGTGGGTTACCGTTATTATGGCAGACTCGCAGCGAGAGATTTCCACATCGTAGGCAGAATTGATAATTTGCCTGACGGATCGGTTCATATTATTGCGCAAGGCGAGGAAAGTGATTTGCAAGATTTTATCGATTATTGCAAAAAAGGTCCTACTTGGGCTCGAGTTGATAGTATTGACGTTCAAACTATTGATCTCCGCGATGACCTTACTGATTTTGAATAGTCGGTAGTGTTCGCAGTTTTTTTACTACACAAATTACATCGGATTAACTAAAAAAAACGGTGGCATGAATGGTTATTGCTTCATGTTATCGTTTTTTTTATTGTAAGTTTGGTTTATGCAAAAATTTCTCAGGCATACGAATATTATTTGAAACATTATAATTAAACATATAAACAAATGAAAAAAATAATTTTATTTTCTTGCTAAATATTTTTCAGACATCGAAAAATCAAGAAATTAAAATCAAAATCGCAATTCGGCAAAAGAAAGTTGAATTGCGATTTTTTTGTTTCCCATTCTAAAAATATTTGTTACTTTTGCGAATGAAACAAAATTAAGAATAAAATCATGTCAAAATATCTTAACCCATATACAGATTTCGGATTCAAAAAACTCTTTGGAACGGAACTTAATAAAGATTTGTTAATCAGTTTTTTGAATGCATTATTTGAAAAGTGTAACGAACTTCCGAAAGACGAAATAGAAGACGTAACATATCTAAATGCCGAAAAACTTGGACGCGCGGCATCGGAGCGTCGTGCCATTTTTGACGTTTATTGTACTACCAAAAGCGGTGCAAAATTTATTGTTGAAATGCAAAATGTGTTTCAACAGTTTTTCAAAGACCGTAGCGTTTATTATTCATCGTTTCCGATTCGCGAAATGGCAAGAAAAGATTCCAAAGATGAACCGTGGAGTTATGAATTAAATAAAGTTTATACAGTTGGTATTCTTAATTTTGTGTTCAAAGACAAAGAGGAGCAAGAAAACGGCGAGTTTAAAACGGTTAATGAATTTTCCGACGAAGATTTGTTTCATGTTGTGATGTTGAAAGACCTCACTACCAATAAAGTGTTTTACAAAAAATTGGCGTATCTTTACCTTGAAATGCCGAAATTCAATAAAACAGAATCCGAGTTGGAATCGATGTACGACAAATGGCTTTTTGTTCTAAAAAATCTTGCCCGATTGTTGGAACGTCCAAAAGAGTTGCAAGAACGGGTTTTTGAAAAATTATTCCGACAGGCAGAAATTGCGATGTTCACTCCCAAAGAATATTCAGATTATGAGGAAAGTCTTCATAATTTGTGGGACATAACCAACGCCATGAACGATGCTGAAAGCAAAGGTTTCGGAAAAGGTAAAGAGGAAGGATTGCAACAAGGATTACAGCAAGGTTTGCAACAAGGACGTGCCGAAGGCGCACGTCAGAATGCAGTTGAAACTGCCAGACGTATGAAAGCCGAAGGTTTGGACATCTTATTGATTGCAAAAATAACTCAATTATCTGTTGAAGATGTCAGAAAGTTGTAATGGGTAAAAACTGTGATGAAAAAATAGAATTCTTTTTAAGGAAAAAACACTTAACTGTTTAAATATCTTGTAAATTAAAATACTGTCCCAAAAGGCTTTCTGTTTGTTTCTTTTCGGACAGTATTTATTTTGTTAATAATTCTTTACTAAGATATCATATTCAATATAACCAAAATCTTCTTTATTCTTTTTTTACTAATTTTTTGTATTCTTTTTGATAATTATTTTTGAAATATTCTTTTTCTTCATCAGTTGTAAAGTGCCATCCTTTTTTCATTTGTTTAGTGTTTTTTTATTATCTTTAATTTTTTTTATTGGACGCAAAATTTTTGATATTTATTAAAACTACCAAAAAACTTAAAATATCTGCGTTCGTTTTTTTTCCTCTACGAAATAACTTATAAAAATTTCGTTTTATTTGTTGATATTGTTAATTTTTATTTTGATTTTTTATAATTAGGGTGCGTCGCTGTTAATCAGAATGATGCTGAAAATTTCAGTCCGAATGTTGCGGGCGGACCTGCTACCAAGGTCGGAAAGCCGATTACCGCTCCTGAGTTGCCCGCATCAATGATATAATCTTTGTCAAAAATATTTTTGCCCCAGATTCCAAAATCAAATTTTATTCTGTCTCTGCCAAATTTTATTCCCGCATTTGCATTCACCAAATTGTAAGCTCCCAACACAAGGTTTTCATCGTTCTCGTTTTCGTTGTAAGCCTTTGATTGATAATAATATGATGCGTGTGCATAAATTGAAGTATTGCCTCTCAACGGAAAATTCATGTCGATACCAAAATCTAAAACATCTTTTGAGGTAAGTCGGAAACGGTTTCCGGCAAGTTGTTGAGGTGTTCCGTTAACATCTTTGTTTGCAAATTTTCCGTCTGTATAAGTATAGTCAACATAGATTGTGACATTTTTCTTGAATGCGTAACGTGTTGATATTTCGCCTCCAAAACAATTTGCCAAACCTTCGTCGCTGTTTTGATAAACACGTGTTCCGTTTTCTTGTTCTTTTGCTACCGAACTTTGAAAATGTTTCCATGTGTAGAAATAAACTGCTGTGGCGTATGTAAATCTGTTTTTTAGAATTATACCTTTTGCGCCGAGTTCGTAACTGAATGTTTTTTCCGGTCGTAGTTTTATTACTGAATCCGGTCGGAAATTATAATATGTACTTCCCGGTCGATGTCCTTTTGACGCGCTTAGATAGATATTGTTTTGCGGTGTTATCATGTAATTGAGTACCGCACGCCCTACCCATGAAAAATAATCCGCCGATGTCCAGACTTTTTCTCCGTTTGAACTTTGATAAATCACTGTACCGTTTAGCAATGGTGTCGGCACTGATGTTGACATATATCCTGTTTTCTGTTTCTCGTAAGTGCCGCGTATTCCAAGTGTTAAATACAATTTGTCTATTATATTCCAGTTTACTTCGCCGAATATATCTGCTGATTTGTTGATACAATAATCAGTTTGATTTTCGTTTTGATCCGTAGAAAGTCCTACGTCGGAAAATGCGCCAAGCTCGGATTCCAATTGACTTCTGATATCCAAACTTTTTACAATATCTGATGCCGATGCGCCGCCCAACATACTTGTTAACATCGGAACTTTTTCCATCGTTTCTGCCAACGCATTTTCCAAAACAGTCGTAACAATTTCAGTGGTTTCGCCCAAAAAGTCAGGAGTATTATCCCATTTATCTGAGCTGAACCATATATTTTCTACTTGGTTGTTCAATAGAGTATAAATCTCATTGGTAACTGTTGCGCTCAATTGTGTTATCAACATGTCAATTGTTTCGGCATATTCTTCCGGAGCTTGCTGTTTTAGACCTTCGCCCATTTGGATTATTGACGCACCGATGCCTGTTGATACTTGTGTCGGCAATTCTGACATACTTGCTTGAATTGATTTTCCGGCAATTTGCGGTATCAAATATCTGAGGTCTGCCGTAAAATCCATTGTATGTTCACAATTTTCGTAGAAATAACTTGCTCCGAAAAATCCGTTTAATTTGTTGCTTTTCTGCCAATTGATTCTAAATTCTTCACTGAATTGAAAACCTTTGTCATGCTCGTGACATTTTAACAACGGCACGTAGCAACCGTCAGTATCAAAATCTTCTGTCGCTTCAAAACCTCTGATTGCCATTGTGTTGGATAATTCCCAATTGGTGTTGAAATTGTAATCCAATTGAGTTGTCAGACCTGAAAGCGTCCTTTTTACACCCAAATCTTCTCCGCCGTTGAGATATGCTTTGGTAAATGGCGATGTATCTGACGGATTGTCGGGAAGTCCTATAATTGGCGACTTGAAACAAATACCCGGTGTATCATCGTGTTGCATATCTATTATTACATGAAATTGTGTTTTCTCGTTGTCGTAAGCCGTTGAATTTCTGAGAGCTATTGTATTTCTGCCATTGAGCGTACCGCCTGCAAGATTTTCTACATATCCCTCGTGGGCATCGTAAGCAAAGGCAAAGCGGTTTGCAAAATTGTTGTTGATGGGATTGTTGATATATCCTGAAGCTCCACGTTGATTGTAATTGCCGTAATTCAACGAGATTTTACCGCTTTTCTCTTTTGTCGGTTTCTTGGTGATGTAATGTACAGCTCCAATTTCCGCACCGCGTCCGAACAATGTACCTTGCGGACCTTTTACAATTTCGATACGTTCCATATCAAACGGTTGTAAAACATTGGTAACAGATCTTGTATTGCTGACATTGTTGAGATATACAGAAATTCGCGGTTGAAAAAAACTTTCAGCACCGTCGGAAGTTACACCTCTGATACAATATCCCGAACTGTTTTGCCCCTGAATCATACATTGAAATCCCGTAGCGTAACGGCTTATTTCGTCCATTTGTGAGGTATAGAGATTGTTGAGACGGTTGCCGTCGATAGCGGTTACTGAGATTGGTACAGCAATCAACGATTGCAAACGTTTTTGAGTTGAGATATAAATTTCTTCTATTTTCTCATTAATTATTTCTTCAAATACAGCATCGTAAGTTCCGTTTGTTGAGGGTACTACAATCGGTAAATATCCGTCGTAAATAAATGTAACATAATTTTCTTCGTATTCTTTAGGAATATTTATTACATAATATCCGCTTGAATTGGTAAGAGTAGCAATATTACAATCTTTTACAGTGATAAGAGTAGCCACCAACGGCTCGTGTTTTTCGTTGTAAACATGTCCGCTCATTTTGCGTTGCGCACGGGCATCTGCACTTACTATTAATGCAGTAAGTGTCAGTATTATTAATATTTGATTCTTAAGTCGTTTCATATTATTTCATTATTTTTCCCTAATATTTGTTCATCAAAAATTGTGCAAATATATAGTTTTTGCATTATTTATAGTTGTTTTATTATATGATTTATTTCGTTTGATAAAATCCACAAAATTATTCTAATTTTTTTGAATTTGTTAATTTCTTTGTCGGGTAGGGAAAAATAATTCGTTATCCTTAAAATAAAAGACCGTGTGAATGCTCGTAATTTATTGACATCCACACGGTCTAAAGTTATAATAAAAATCAGAATCCTAATAGATTAGAATGTATAAACAACGCTGAATCCCAAAGATTCCCATGAAAGATTAGCACTCCATTTGTTTGTTTTGTCTTTGTTATCGTTGTTAGGATTTTTTGTAACATAGTGTTGATAATAAAGACTGCCAAATTCTACGCCTGCGCTCCAATGACTGTTGAATTTGTAATTGAGTACAGGGAAAAATCCGAATCTGATATCAGTGTATTTAGATTTGTCTTTGTCTTGATTTTTTGTTTTACCAAAACCTAATACAGCTTTTGTTTTAACACCGAAGTTGATTTTGTCGTTTGCAACAAAGTCAAAACGAAAATACGGATTGAATTGGAATGAATTGTCAGCATCCCAGTATTTTTTGTCGTTGGCATCAATGTATTTGTCGTGATAAAATCTTACTTCACCACCGAAAGCCATGTTATCTGTGAAATAATAACCTACTTCTGCTCCGATGTGAAATACATTGTGTGTCGGTTCGCTGGAGTCGTCACCGTTGGTAGTGTTGCTCATACCGAAACTACCTGTTAAATACAATTGTGCATTGGCGTTTGATGTTACGGCTATAAATGCTAATACTGCCGCAATAGTTTTCAAAACTTTTTTCATAATTTTAATAAAATTAGATTTGTTTTTTAATTAATATGACTGCCGCAAATTTATTTCTAATTTTTGCTTTCTGCGTTAATCTTATATTAATAAAATCCAATTATTTTTTGTATGATTCCAATGTTGCTTTCAATTGTCTGCCTCTCAAGTCTTTGGCGACGATGATTCCGTTGCCATCGATTAAAAAGTTTGACGGAATAGATTCTATCTGAAATTCGTCTGCAATTGCCGAGTACCAACCCTTAAACTCACAGATGTGATTCTTCCAGATAAGTCCGTCTTTTTCAATTGCTTTTATCCAATCGGATTTTTTTGTGTCGAGAGAAATTGAGAATACTTCAAAACCTGAACCTTGTTTGAATTCTGTGTTTTTGAATTCGTTGTAAGCACTTACCACAGCGGGGTTTTCGCCACGGCAAGGATTGCACCATGATGCCCAAAAGTCAACCAAAACCATTTTCCCTTTCAATGATTTCAATTCTATTGTTTGACCTTCAGTGTTTTCGCCGGAAATATCGTAAATCTTGTCTCCGATTTCTTTTCCGCTTTTTTGTGCAAATGTCAACAACGGTAATAATGTCAGAATGCAAATTGATAACAAAAATTTTTTCATGCTTTTCGTTTATTTATGGTTAAATAATTATATAACATCAATTTCGTTAATTTGTTGTCTTATAAGAGGATTTTTTTGATTCCGGGGATTTAAAAACTGCGGTTTGCATCCCCGTTGATATTCAAACATCACATCCGCGGTTTTATTTAAATAATCGTAGCCGCGGCGACATGGCTGACATCAATCGGATACGACATCATCAATTGTAATATAATTTTATTAAAATTGTCGTTTTTAATTTATCAACGAAGTCTGCTTTTATTTGGAAAAATAATTAATTATATCTTTTTTCTATAATTGTTTGTTTTTTTCCGTTAATTAGATTTAATTTTGCAATTTGAAAAACTTTTATTTGTACAACGAAATAAATTTAATAACAAATTAATCTGCTATGAAAGGATTTTTTAAAAGTTCGATCGGAAAGAAGGTGTTAATGAGTGTATCAGGCCTTTTTCTGATATTGTTTTTACTGTTCCACCTATGTATGAATTTGGTGGTGGTATTCAGTGCAAGCGCATATAATGAGGTTTGTGCCTTTTTGGGTTCAAACTGGTATGCTGTAGCGGGCACCATGGTATTGGCGGCAGGATTTCTTGTCCATATCGTGTATGCTTTTATTTTGACTGCTCAAAATAGAAAAGCACGCGGTACTGACCGTTATGACAACCAAAACTTGCCGGCCGGTGTTGAATTCGCATCAAAGAACATGCTTGTTTTGGGTGTAATTGTATGCTGTGGTCTCTTGGTTCACTTCGGACAGTTCTGGGCAAAAATGATGTATGCAGAATTAGCCGGTACAGAAGGACAGTTTGCTCCAACTGATGGTGCAGCTTGGATCAATTGGTATTTCCATGATTCTCCGTTGGCTGTAGCATTTGTAATTGTTTATCTCGTATGGTTTGCTGCTTTGTGGTTGCACCTCAATCACGGTTTCTGGTCAGCTTTCCACACTGTTGGTCTTAGCAACAATGTTTGGATCCCAAGACTTAAATGCATTGCTAAATGGTTCAGTACAATTATTTGTGCAGGTTTTGCATTTGTAGTGATTTTTGCTGCTTGCGGCGGTATCAATACAAAGAGCGATTGTTGCAACAAGGAAAAATGTGGTGCTAAAACAGAATGTCATCAAGAAGCTCCTTGCAATCCCCAAACTTGTCCTAACGCTGAACAAGGCAAGTAATTATAATCAATAAAAAAACAATCATTTTTTTCAAGTTAAGGAAAGTAAATAATTATGGCACAATTGGATTCTAAAATACCTGAAGGCGATTTGAAGGACAAATGGACCAACTATAAGGAACATCAACACCTTGTAAATCCTGCCAACAAAAGAAAAATTGATATTATCGTAGTAGGTACAGGTTTGGCAGGTGCTTCTGCCGCTGCCAGCCTCGCTGAGATGGGTTTCAAAGTAAAAGCATTCTGCTATCAGGATTCTCCACGTAGAGCTCACTCTATTGCTGCTCAGGGTGGTATCAATGCTGCTAAGAACTATCCAAACGACGGTGACTCTGTTTATCGTTTGTTCTATGATACAATCAAAGGTGGTGACTATCGTGCTCGCGAAGCTAATGTTTATCGTCTTGCTGAAGTTTCTAACCTTATTATCGACCAGTGCGTTGCTCAAGGTGTACCTTTCGCTCGTGAATACGGCGGACTTTTGGCTAACCGTTCATTCGGTGGTGCGCTCGTATCCCGTACATTCTACGCCCGCGGTCAGACGGGACAACAATTGCTCCTCGGTGCTTACTCTGCTCTCTCTCGCCAGATTGGTTTGGGTAATGTAGAAATGCACTCTCGTACTGAAATGATGGATTTGGTAATGGTAGACGGTCGTTGCCGTGGTATCGTTACACGTGATCTTCTTACAGGCGAAATCAAATCTCATTTTGCACACTGTGTAATCCTTGCTACAGGTGGTTATGGTAATGTATTCTTCCTTTCTACCAATGCTATGGGTTCCAACGGTTCGGCTGCTATGAAGGCTTACAGAAAAGGTGCTTACTTTGCTAACCCTTGTATGGTACAGATTCACCCGACTTGTATTCCTCAGCACGGCAATTATCAGTCAAAACTTACTTTGATGTCTGAATCATTGCGTAACGACGGTCGTATCTGGGTTCCTAAAAAGAAAGAAGATGCTGAAAAACTTCAGAAAGGTTTGATTACAGCAAACGATATTCCTGACGAGGATCGTGACTTCTATTTGGAAAGACGTTACCCGGCATTCGGTAACCTTGTACCTCGTGACGTAGCTTCTCGTGCTGCTAAAGAGCGTTGTGATGCAGGTTTTGGTGTTAACAACACCGGTTTGGCTGTATTCTTGGATTTCAAATATGCTATCCAGCGTCTTGGTAAGGATGTTATCGAACAACGTTACGGCAACTTGTTCCAGATGTATCAGAAGATTACTAACGACAATCCATACGAAACTCCTATGATGATTTATCCTGCTATCCACTATACAATGGGTGGTCTTTGGGTTGACTATGAATTGTCTACATCTATCCCCGGATTGTTTGCAGCCGGCGAAGCTAACTTCTCTGACCACGGTGCCAACCGTCTTGGAGCTTCTGCTCTTATGCAAGGTTTGGCTGACGGTTATTTCGTATTGCCTTACACTGTACAAGAATATTTGGCTGACCAATTCAATGTTCCGAGAATGAATCCTGCTGAACATGAAGAATTCAAGAAAGCAGAACAAGATGTAAAAGACTGGATCGACAAACTTATGAACGTGAAGGGTAAAGAATCTGTTGATTCTATCCACAAACGTCTCGGTCACATCATGTGGGAAAATGTCGGCATGGGTCGTACAAAAGAATCTTTGGAAACTGCAATCAAAGAAATCAAAGAACTTAGAGAAGAATTCTGGAAGAATGTATTTATTCCGGGTTCTAAAGATGGTCTTAACGTAGAACTTGAAAAAGCAAACCGTGTAGCTGACTTCCTCGAACTTGGTGAACTTATCGCTCGCGACGCTCTCCACAGAGAAGAATCTTGTGGTGGTCACTTCAGACTTGAACATCAAACTGAAGAAGGTGAGGCTAAACGTGATGATGAACATTTTATGTATGTTGGCGCTTGGGAATACAAGGGTTATAACCAAGATCCTGAACTTCACAAAGAAGACCTCAACTACCAGTACATCAAAGTTCAACAACGTAACTACAAAGCCGGTAAATAATTCGGCTTAGGTTAAAAAACAAAGTTTTTTTTCAAACAAACTTAAATTAGTCAAATAAAATGGCAGAAGGACATAAGAGTTTAAATCTAACCTTGAGAGTTTGGCGTCAGGCTAACCGTCAGGCTAAGGGTGAGTTTAAAGTATATAATGTTAAAGATATATCAACAGAGGCATCTTTCCTTGAGATGATGGATATTCTTAACGAACAGTTGATCAACGAACAAGTACCGGAAGGTCCTGTTGCATTCGATCACGACTGTCGTGAAGGTATCTGCGGTATGTGTTCATTGTTTATCAACGGTCGTGCTCACGGACCAGACGATGATATCACTACTTGTCAGCTTCACATGCGTAAGTTCAATGATGGTGATACTATCACTATTGAACCTTGGCGTTCAGGCGGTTTCCCTATTATCAAAGATTTGATGGTTGACCGTACTGCATACGACAAAATTATGCAAGCCGGTGGTTTCGTATCAGTTTCTACAGGTGGTGTACCTGATGCAAATGCAATTCCTATTTCTAAAGTAATTGCTGATGAGGCTATGGATGCTGCTGCTTGTATCGGTTGTGGTGCTTGTGCTGCTACTTGCAAGAACGGTTCTGCGATGTTGTTTGTTTCAGCTAAAGTTTCTCAGCTCGCTCTCTTGCCTCAAGGTAAGGTAGAAGCTGCTAAACGTGCTAAAGCAATGGTTAAGAAAATGGATGAATTGGGATTCGGTAACTGTACTAATACCGGTGCTTGCGAACTTGAATGCCCGAAATCAGTTTCTATTTCTCACATCGCACGTCTCAACAGAGAATTCCTCAAAGCGAATATCAAAGATTAAGACACGATTATTCTAATCTAATACTTAAAGCGTTCGGTTTTCCGGGCGCTTTTTTTTTAGTTTTATAACAATCGGTACGGCTCTTTCCTTTAAAAAAAATTGGATCAGCCGAGCCGCAAACATTGCGGCTCTACGTGTCTGTTTTCATAACGCGCCTCGGTTGTAGGTGATTGTATAAAAAGGTGTTAGACGCGATTAATCGCGTCTCTACTGCTCAGTCAAATATAAGTATACGAAAAACCCTGTTTTATTTCTCCAAAGTCGGATAATAAAACAGGGCTTAATTAGATTGTAAGTTTAAAACAAAGATTATTGTTTGTTGTAAGTCTTAGTAGATTTTATTTTTACACCAAAAAGTTCATCTTCACTTGTTAATGTAAGTTTTTTACCACTGATTGATGCGTTGTATTCGTCTTCACCAATCTTTAATTTGCTACCGTTGAGTGTCCATTTGCCGTTTTCTGCAGAAAAGCCTTCTTCTTTAAGAGTGTAAGTACCATCATTTTTGAATTCGATAGTTTCATCAAGTGACTGATCTTCACTATCACCAGCAGCTTCCAAAACTTCTTTTTCACCTTTCCAAGTACCGATGAGGTCTTCTTGTTTAATTGAATCTTCATCGTCATCTTTGCTACAAGATACGAAAGTGATTGAGAAAATCATCAAAAGGCTCAAAAGCCAAGCATAATTAAGTTTCTTGTTCATTTTTTTAATTGTTAATAAATTGTTTTTAAAATACATCGAAAATTATGTATTTGTTTTTAAAAAGCAAATTAATTTCAATGAATCTGTATGTTAATTTTTATTCTTTCTAAAAACCAGTGCGTTATAAAATTAATTTTATGTATTTTTTTTTTTTTTTGAAGAAAAATGGGATTTTTTATTGTTTTTTAACGTTTGTGATTGCAAAAAATCTGGCTTTTTGAGCCGAAAATTGCGAAAGTGAAAGGTTGGGGGCTGTATAAAAAGCAGTAGAGACGCGATTAATCGCGTCTCTAAAGAGTTATTCGCAAGGCAGGCGAGCCGCAAGCATTGGAGCCGCAAGCATTGCGGCTCTACCGTTAGCCTTTGTTGAATTGTGCTAAGATGTTGATAAATTCTTTGGGTAAGATTTCCAACATCTTGGTCACCATTTCGGCTGTAACAGTTTTGTAAAAAGCTTCGGCAATTGCGCCCGTGATGCTTGTAATTGTATCGCTGTCGCCTCCGAGGGATACGGCAAGGCGTATCGCATTTTCAAAATCTGTACTATCGAGAAATGCAACAATTGATTGTGGTACTGTGGCTTTGCATGATTCGTTGAAACTGTAGGTCGGACGTATTTGTTCTATCGTAAAATCCAAATCGTAATTGAATTTTGTTGTGATGAAGTTTTTGATGTCTTGTTTGCTGTGTCCGTTTCTCGCCATCCAAATTGCGGCTGCTACAGCTTGTGCGCCTTTTATTCCTTCGGGATGATTGTGTGTAACTTCGGCGGATGTGGCTGCTATTTCTAATGTTTCTTCCAATGTGTCGAACGCCCATCCTACGGCAGAACATCGCATTGCCGAACCGTTTCCCCATGATTGATACGGTTCGCGATCCGGATTTGTTACCCAATCAAAAAATAATGTTCCGTAAGAGCCGCCTGCCGGTTTGGGGTATTTTTTCGCCCATTTTACGAGGCTTTCTTCCAATGTGCCTAAGGCGTGTTCGTGGTCGGTGAGTAGCCATTCGCCAACTGCAACTGTCAATACTGTATCGTCAGTATAGTTGCTTCCTTTCGAAAACAACGGAAAATCCGTGGTTTTGATGTTATTGTTTTCGTACACAGATCCTACTGTGTCTCCGATTACTGCTCCTAAAATCATAGTTATGTTGTTTTTATGGTTGTGATTAAATTCTGTCAATTGTTTCGTCGCCCGCGCCGGTGCCTTTGTATCGGTTGCCGTCGTGATTGAAGATATATCTCAATGAAATCATTATTCTGGTTTTGTAACCGCGTTCGTATTGTATCAGTTGATACATGCCGCAGTTTAGTAATACTTCGTTTTTGTATGTTCCTAACAGATTTTCGTAACTGAGTTTTATTCTTAATGCGTTGTTCAACAATGATTTTTGTACTGAAATATCCATATTGCTGTAATTGTTTAGGATTTCCCAGTTGATGGTGTTGCCTTTGGATAACAGATTAAAGTCTGCATCAAATTGCCAACCGTTGTTGTATGCTAATGAGTTGTTTAGCGATGCAATGAAAATCGGTTTGTTGAATTCCTTTTCTAATTCGCCTTCGGGAGTTGTAAGTTTTAGTTTCAACCATTGCTTGCTGATACCTGCTGTCCAGTCCATTGTGTATGCTCCGAATGTCGGGTTGAAGTTGGCAAATGCTGATAACAGTTTTACGGGGTGATTGAAATTTACTGCTTGCATCATTACAGTGCCTTCGTTGTTGTAAGGCGTTCCCCATTGCGAAAATTCGTTGTGGGTATGTTCAAATGATGTGCTGAAATTAAAGAATCCTGATGCTAAATTCAACGACAATTCTCTGTAGATTGCGTTTTTGAGTTTTGCGTTTCCGCTTTGAAATGTGTAACGGTTGATATAATTAACAGTGTTGTCCAAATTGGTATAATCCGGACGTTTGGTTTTTATGCTGTATGCCAGCGATATATCTATTTTGTCAAACAAGTTTGTGGTAAACGATGCCGACGGGTATAAATAATCGTTTTTGTATATTATTTTGTCGTCGTTGCTTTGATAGTCGTTGTAATTGTAATTTGTTTTCTCGTACCTCAAACCGATTTCCGCCGTTGTTTTTTCGTTGATATTGTATTCGTAGTCGAAAAAATATGACATCGTGTTGTCGTTAACTTTGGAATCCGATTCGGGAAGTTGCAAATAATTTGTTTGATATTTGCTGTTACGATTTGTGTTAGTCAGCTCAGTACCAATCGACAGCGAACCGTTCCACAGCGGATAACTTAAAATGAGTTTTGCTGCTAAGATATTGTTGAAAGTTTTGCTTTCGGATTCTATAATTTCGTTTTTGGAATTGCTTGTTTCGTTGTTTTTACTTGTTTTACTGTTTTTGTAATTGTAATTATCGAGATTCAAATCAATATTCCATTTGCCGGGTGTGGCATTGTAATAGAGATTGATTCTTGAGCTTTGCGGTTTTTCGTTGTCGTTCTGAATTGTTGTTAGATTGTCGGAAACGATGTTGTCTATACTCACCGTAGAGCTAAAATCATCGTTTACGTTGTTGTTCAAATCTTTTTGTAATTCAAGTTTTGTACCGATGAAATGATTTTTACCAATCTGGTAATTAGTTCCTAATGTGGTGTTGAGTACGTTGTTTTTAGTTTCGTAATTGTCGTTGGAGATTTGATAATAATGTTTTGAAGTATAAGTATTTTGAATTGGTACGGCATAATCGCGCTCGTGATTGTGTTGAAAATCTATTCCGGCAAAAATATCGAGATTGTTGTGACGAAAATTGCCGTTAAGAGCTGCGCCCGGATTTGGCAGACCGTAGTTAATTTCTTGAGAATGATGAATTTCGGTATCAAAACCTAATCCGTCGCCTTGACGTTTTCTTGTAGTGATTTTTACAACAGATTTTGCGTCGGCGGGATATTCGGGTCCGGGATTTATGATTACTTCTATATCTTGTACCGCATCGCTCATTATTCGTGTAATTTCTTTTGAGTCATACACTTCGCGACCGTTGATAAAAATTAGCGGTTTGCCTTTGCCAATTACTTCTATTTCGTTGTGATTGTTGATAATTCCGGGAATTTTTTCCAAAACGTCTTTTGCCGTTCCTGATTTTTCCAAAATTGTACCTTCAATTTTTGTAAACCTCGAAGTGCCTTTCAATTGAGTTTTGGGTAATAGTGCTTTTATTTCAATTTCGCCCAACTCATTATCATCAGTCAACATCGTAATATCTCCCGGTGAAAATTCCAACGAAGCAATTGTCAGTGTTTTGTAACCTATGTAGGAAATTTTTATCAAATCGCCTGATTTGTTGGTTTTAAGTAAAAAATCGCCTTCCGGATTGCTGACTGTACCTTCTATAAAAGTAGTGTCCGGGAGTGCGTACAATACGATGTTGGCATACGGTATCGGATTTTTAGTTTCGTCCAATACCCTTCCACTGAATGTATTCTGCGCCGTTACGTTGTTGATAATCGGTAACAGAATAGTAATTAGTGTTATTTTTAGTTTTGAGCCTGCCATAGTTTAGATTGTTTCTTGCAAAAATATTCATTTTCTTTGTACTTGAAAATAGATGTTGTAATAATTTGATTATTTTTTTTTGATTCCTCTCGTAGCTTTTTCTTCGAGCGGATTATCGGGCCAAACGTGTTTCGGATATTTGGTTTTCAATTCTTTGCGAACTTCAAAATATGCGTTGTCCCAAAAACTTCTCAAATCTGATGTTATTTGTACCGGTTTGTATCCCGGCGAAAGCAAGTGCATAAGTATTGATATTTTGCCGTTGTTGATTTTCGGTGTATCCAATAGTCCGAATACTTCTTGCAACCGCACTGAAACTACAGGTTGTGAGCCGTCTTCTTTGTACATGACTTTTATTTTGCTTCCCGACGGCATTTCGAGATGCGTTGGTGCAAGTTTGTTGAGTTTTTCTTGAAGTAGCGGACTCAAAGAATATGTTATCGCATTTTTTATATCGATTTTCTTCAAATCGGCAGTTGTTCTTGCGTTGCAGAGATAAGGTGTAATCCACTCTTCGCAATTTTCCAAAAGTTTTTCGGTGGAAACGTCGGGCCAATCTTCATCTTTGTTCCAAATGCGCAACGATAAAATTCTGTTTTGTAAGTTTTTTACCTCGTCGTTAAAATCCAAAATATTGCTGCCTTCTTTTTTCAACGCTGCGATTATAGCTTTTCCAATTGTTTCCGGGTCGGGATTTTTTATCGGTTTTTCTTGTAAAACAATTCTGCCGATTCTGAGTTGTGTAGTAGCAACAATTCCGCCTTTCTTGGTGTTCCAAGTAATGGATTCTTTGGTTTTGAGCATCGATTTTAGCGAAGCCGGATTGAGCGGAGACGCCAAAAAAATCTTCGCCATGCCTTCGCGGGCATTAAGAGTTGCGATTGCCAACCAACTTTCGTGTGCAAGTGAGTCTTCGTAACTTGTCGTCGCAATTGTACCGTTTGAGAGCATGAATTGTGCATTGTTGCCGGGTTTTGCCGATGCAATTCTTTCCGGAAATGCTTCCGCTATCAAAAGCCCTGTATCATAACTGTCAAACTCGCTGTTGTCTTGTTTTGCATTAAACATCTTTCTGTATTGCAATGCGTTTTGCTCAATACGGTCGAAATTTTTGTTATGGCGATTGTCACGGCGGTTGCGGCGAAGGGCATCAATTCTGATATTGATATCAATTCCGTAATCCTTTGGCATCGGGTCGCGGTTGTCCAAAATAGCTGCGATATCGGCTGCAAGTGGCGACAGCTTGTATTCTTTGGCTTTTATAAGCATCTTCGCAATTCTCGGGTGTGACGGTATCTTGTTGATTTCTACGCCCAAATCCGTGATGTTGTAATTGTCGTCGAGAGCATCTATTTCTTGTAACAATTCTTTGGCTTGTTTTATATGAAAATCGTTAGGCGGAGTAATCCACGTAAGATTTTCCGGCTTTTGTTCGCCCCATTTTGCAAGATCGAGAGTAAGCGAAGTTAAATCCGCATATTCAATTTCAGGACGACGGTTTTCCAACATCCTTTGCTGTTCGGCTAAGTTCCAAAGTCTGAAACAAATACCGTTTGATAATCTTCCGGCTCTGCCCGCGCGTTGGTCTGCCATATCTTGCGAAATTCTTACCGTTTCCAGATGCGACAATGCAGAGTCAGCATTATATTTTTGTATTCTGCACAATCCGCTGTCAACTACGATTTTGATACCTTCTATCGTAAGTGATGTTTCAGCAATAGAAGTAGCGAGTACTACTTTCCTTCTGCCGTTTTTGTCGGGCAGGATTGCTTCCGTCTGTTTGTTTGGCGGCAACATCCCGTAAAGCGGACACAATGCGATGTCAAGTTTTTCTTTTTTCAACAATTCTTCGGCTCTGCGAATTTCGGCCTCTCCGGGCAAAAATGCAAGGATGTCGCCTTCGTAGCTGCGTAACGCTTTTACAATTGTAATTGCAACTTGTTCTGATACAGTTTGTTCGTCACAATTGCCTTCGTACATGATTTTTACATCGTACATCTTGCCTTCCGCCTTAATCACCGGAGCATTCAGCAGTTTTGATAAATTGTCGGTATCGATTGTCGCCGACATTATTATAATTTTCAGATCCGGACGCAATATTTGTTGACATTCTCTTACCAATGCCAATGCAAGGTCAGCGTTGAGACTGCGCTCGTGAAATTCATCGAAAATTATTGTTGAAATTCCGCTCAATTCGTTGTCTGTCTGCAACATCCTTGTAAGAATTCCTTCCGTTACAACTTCTATTTTGGTTTTGTTGCTGACATTGGATTCAAAACGGATTTTGTATCCGACCGTTTCTCCTGATTTTTCGCCCAATAAATCAGACATCCTGTATGCAATAGTTTTAGCCGCAAGACGTCGCGGTTCCAACATCACGATTTTGCCGTTGTTGATTTTTTCCATCAATTTTATCGGCAAGATTGTACTTTTTCCTGTTCCCGGAGGCGCAGTTATTATTATTGTAGGATTGTTGATATATTGTTTGTAAATTTCGTCTAATATTTTTTCTATCGGATACATCGTTATACTTTTTATAATAGTCGTCGTGAAGTAGTTTTGTCGGTAAATTTTAAGTTCTGAAGGTCGATATTTTCCAAAAGAACCAAGCCCGGATGTTTTCCCGGCTCTATTTTGCCAAGTTCGGAATCCAATCCGAGGGCTTCGGCACCGTTGAGAGTTGCAAATTTTACGATTTCTTCCAAACTGAGATATTCGTGGTATTTTTGTAAAACGCGCATTTCTTCCAACATCGATAATTTGTCGTTAGATGATAAACTGTCAGTTCCGATACAGATGTTTAATTTTTTGTTTTGTAACATATTGACATCTGCAATTCTTTTTTCCAAATTGAGATTGGATTTAGGACAAATTACAAAATACGGATGTTTGAAATTTTGTTTCGCAAATTCGGCGTCTTCTTCCGAAGTATAAATATTGTGAACCAACAAGATTCGCTCGTAATTTGCTTTTACAAGTTGACTCATTGATTGTAGCGAAGTTTTGCCCGTAACGGGAATAGGGTTGAGGTCAAGCGGAAATTTGTTGATAAAATCTCCCGTTTTGTTTTGATACAGAAGATTTTCCGCAAAAGTTTCCTGATTGTGTATCGAAATTATTTTTTTGGATTCTCGGTTGATATCGTTTATGATGTCAAATAATTCCGGCGAAACAAAATACGGAGAATGTGGAACTGCTACAATATCATCTTCGTTGAGACCGTAATCTGTAAATTTCTCAAACACATCGTTGTATTGTACAGTATCGTTGATACATCGGTCGTGAGTTGTACCGATAAGTTCAACAAAATTAATATAACGGATGTTACTTTTTGATTTAATTTCTGCCGTATCAGCTGTATTCCCGATGTCGCCCACCGCCGAAACTCCTTCGTAATACATGTATTGATCAGCTTTTTGGGTAGCATCGTAATCATAAGAACTTCCTTTCATTTTGAACATCTGATACAAAAAGTCAATAAGACTATTGGCAGAAGTTACTTTGTTTTTCAAATGGCAAAGTTCCAGATGACAATGTGCATTTACGTATGAAGGAATCAGTACACCGTTATAATGTTCGGTATTTGCAATTTCTTTGGTAAGTTGTGTTACAGAAATAATTTCTTTTGACTCTTCGTTGTATGTTACTACACCGTTTTTCAGCGGTTTACCTGTATTTGTAATTACATATTGTGCCGCAATGGATTTATTACTCATTTGTACTTTGTTCGTATATATAAACATTAATTTTTAGGGAATGCAAATTTATTTATTAGTTATCAAAATTACAAACAGATTGTTGGTATCCGATGCTAAAGCACTATAAAACAAAAAGATATGTGTGACCCCGAAAAAAATTGATTTTTTTTGAAAAATTCTTTAAAAAATATTTGGAAACCAGTGAAAAATATTAGTAAATTTGGGCACAAAGAATATGCATAACTAAAACAATAGCCAAATGGAGAATAATTATGGTGAAATTGTACAGGTTATCGGACCGGTTGTAGACGTTAGTTTTGAGAGCACCGGAGCTGCATTGCCGGCTATCAACGATGCACTCGAACTTACACGCGACAACGGGGAAAAACTTATCGTTGAATGTCAGCAACACATCGGAGAACACACCGTAAGAGCAATCTCAATGGAGTCTACCGACGGTTTGCACAGAGGGATGAAAGTTTATCCAACAGGAAGTCCTATCCTGATGCCTGTAGGAAATAAAATCAAGGGAAGATTAATGAATGTGGTTGGCAATGCCATCGACGGTTTGTCAACATTGGATAAAGAAGGCGGTTATCCAATTCACAGAGAAGCTCCTAAGTACAAAGATTTAACAACCGAAACAGAAGTTTTGTTTACCGGAATCAAAGTTATTGATCTTATCGAGCCGTATGCAAAAGGTGGTAAAATCGGTTTGCTCGGTGGTGCCGGCGTAGGCAAAACTGTCTTAATCATGGAGCTAATTAACAACATCGCAAAAGCATATTCCGGACTGTCAGTATTTGCGGGCGTAGGCGAGCGTACACGTGAGGGCAACGATCTTTTGAGAGAGATGTTGGGCTCCGGCGTTATGAGCTACGGCGATGCTTTCAAAGCTGATATGGAAGCCGGTGGTTGGGATTTGTCGAAGGTAGATTACAAAGCCGTAGAAAATTCCAAAGTGTCAATGGTGTTTGGTCAGATGAACGAACCGCCGGGAGCACGTGCGAGAGTAGCTTTGTCTGGTTTGACTGTGGCAGAATATTTCCGTGACGGCGACAACAAGGGCGGAAAAGGTAACGATATTCTTCTGTTCATCGATAATATTTTCCGTTTTACTCAGGCCGGTTCTGAGGTTTCGGCATTGTTGGGACGTATGCCTTCTGCCGTAGGTTATCAGCCTACATTGTCGTCTGAAATGGGTGCTATGCAGGAGCGTATTACTTCTACTAAACACGGTTCTATCACTTCGGTACAGGCTATTTATGTGCCTGCCGACGACTTGACTGACCCTGCACCTGCTACAACATTCAGCCACTTGGATGCTACAACAGTGCTTTCTCGTAAGATTGCTTCTTTGGGTATTTATCCGGCTGTTGATCCGCTGGATTCTACTTCAAGAATTCTTACTCCGGAAATTGTCGGTAAAGCTCATTACGAATGTGCTCAGAGAGTAAAACAAATTCTTCAGCGTTACAACGAACTTCAGGATATCATCAATATCCTCGGTATGGAAGAATTGTCTGAAGCTGATAAACTTACTGTTTCAAGAGCACGCCGTGTACAGAGATTTTTGTCTCAACCGTTCCACGTTGCCGAGCAATTTACAGGTTTGCAAGGTAAACTTATTCCTATTGAAGATACTATCAAAGGTTTCAATATGATTATGGACGGCGAAGTAGACCAATATCCGGAAGCTGCTTTCCACTTGGTAGGTACTATCGAGGAAGCTATCGAAAAAGGTGAGCGTTTGCTCAAAGAATCTAAATAACCCTAAAATATTTATCAAATGAAAGTAGATATTATTTCACCTGAAAACGTAATTTACTCTGGAGAAGCTCTTTTGGTGAGCGTGCCGGGAACTAAAGGCTCGTTTGAAATTATGAACAACCACGCCGCAATTATCTCGTCGCTCTCTAAGGGGCAAATCAAAGTAAAATCCAAAGATGCCGAAGAAAAATTTTTTGATATCAACGGCGGTTTGGTGGAATGTAGCAACAACAAGATAAATATTTTGGTTAATTAGTTTGCTTGAGTAATCATTTCATTTTTTACAATTATATTCCCACATTCAATCTGAAAAAACATTGAGTGTGGGATTTTTTGTTTTTACTAAAATTTCTTAATTTTGCGCCGTGTAAAATTTACCGGATGTTATGAATAAAAATATTTTTATTGTTTGGATAAGAATTGGCGATTATCACCTTTCAAGAATTAATGCCGTAAAACGTATTTACGGTAAACAACATGTTTTCAGCGCAGATATTGCCGGTAGCGACAGTCTTTACAAATGGAATACCGGCGAAGTAGAAAACCATTTTGTACTTTCTGACAAATCTGCTGAAACCGGAGATTTCTTCAACCGTTTTAGAAATTTTAGAAAAGTTGTAAAAGAACATAACATCAAATATTGTTGTCTCGCGGGTTATGGTCGCAAAGAATTTATTGCTTATATCGTTTGGAGTAAACTTACGGGACGAAAAGTTTTACTGTTTTCTGAAAGTTGGTACGGAAAAAAATCAATCGGTGCGTTCTTCAAAAAGATGTTGTTGAATCTTTTTGTTGACAAAATGCTTGTTTCCGGTATCAATGCCAGAGATTTTGCAATCAATATCCTCGGTCAGAAAAATGAAAAAGTTGCAATTCCGTATTCTGTAGTTGACAACAATCATTTTAAATCCGACGAACCTTACAATCCTCAATACAAAATCATGCTTTGTATGGCAAGATTTAGTCCCGAAAAAAATCAAGAGCGTTTGATTGATGCTTTTCTGCATTCAGAACTTTCAAAAACTTGGAAACTAAAACTTGTAGGAGCCGGTCCGGACAAAGAAAAGTTGGAAAATTTGGTTAAAGATACTGATAAAGTCATAATTTCTAATTGGGCTGATTACAATACATTACCTTCAATTTACAAAAACAGTTCATTCTTTGTACTTGCAAGTATTTTTGAGCCGTGGGGATTGGTGGTAAACGAGGCGATGTCTGCCGGATTGCCGGTTGCTTGCGCATCGGTTGTAGGTTGCAAACCCGATTTGGTTACTGATAAAAACGGTTTTGTGTTTGATTCTTTTGATACCGATTCAATCAAAAACTGTTTCGATAAAATATCAAAACTTTCTGATGAACAACTTGTTATGATGTCTGATGAAAGTAAAAAGATAATAGAGAATTTCACGCCGGAAGTTTGGGCTAATAAACTTCTTGAGTTGTTGGAGATAAAACACGATTAACTAACTCAATTAATTAAAAAAAAGTTTTGTAAAATGCAGATTGTAAACATCGTAGATAGAATAGATGATGTAAATTTCGGTGTGAGAAATGCTGCTCTTTGTACAGCTCAAGTTCTGAAAGAAAAATACGGCGTAGATTCACAAGTTTGGTATCCAAAGTCAAACGAAAAAAAATCTGACGATATTTTTTTTACTGCAAAACCTGTAGAAATAGAATATTCGTCGGTAGAATATTACAATCAGTTGGTTAATTCGCTCAATATCAATCCTCAAGATACAGTAATCGTAAGTCACGGTTGTTGGCGTGTGCCGACAAAATTGGCAAAATTTTTAGCAGACAAAGGTTTCAAATGGGTTTATACTCCGCACGGTATGCTTGAACCGTGGTGCATGAAACATAAATTCCTGAAAAAGTTTTTGTATTTTCATGCCGTTGAGAAGCGACTTGTAGCATCTGCGTCAGTTGTTCGTGCCGTTTCCAGCGTTGAAATGCAGCATTTGGAAGCAAAGTTCGGTAATAGCAAAATAAAATTGATTCCAAATGGAACTTTCAAAATTGAAAATTCTGATAAAAAACTGTTTAATAAGCCTTATACATTTTTGTTTTTGGGAAGATTGAATTTCAAAAAATCGGTTTTGGAACTCGCAAAAGCCTGGCAGAAATCTGATTTTGCGTATGAAAAAGATTTTTTGTTGAAAATTGTTGGTCCTGATGATGGTGAATTGTCTAAAATTCAACAGTTTTTGAAAACTCAAGAGCAGAAAAATTTGAATATCGAACTTATTGGTGAATGCAAAGTAGGAGAGGAGAAAGTTCATATTCTCAGAAATTCGGATTTCTTTTTATTACCGTCAAAAAGTGAGGGTTTTCCTACTTCGGTAGTTGAAGCCGGGATGTACGGATTGATTCCTGTAATTTCCAATGGTTGCAATTTCCCTGAATTGTTTGAAAAAAAATATGGAATAAAAGTTGGAACTTCAGAGAATGAGATACTTGAAGTTTTGAATTTAATTTATCGTGGGCTTTTTGATTCTACACTTCAAAATTGGCGACATCAAAGCGAAAATTTGAAAACTTTTTTTAAGGACAATTATTCCATTGAGCGTATTGCTGAAATGCAGTACGAATTGTATAGTAATTTGTTGTTGATAAAATAAAATTCTGAACCTAAAGCTTTTATTTTACATCTTTTCCCATTTCTGTCCCGTAAAAAAAGAACTAATTATTCTTTGTAATAATTGAAATTCAGTTTGTTAAAAGATTGTTTGAAATGAAGCGGACTTGAATTCGTTACTTCGTAGTCGAATATAATGGACTGCTTGTGCAGCAATCCAAATACATTTTCGTTCAACCTTTGAAGTCTTAACGGTTCTTAATTTAGTAATATTCATTTATAGCTTTTCAATCTCGTCAACGGATAGTTGAGTATATTTAGCAATTACTTCAATAGGCAGTCCGTCTGTCTTCATACGCTTGGCAGTTTCAATTGCATTTTGTTGTGCACCTTCTGCACGTCCTTCTGCACGTCCTTGCTGCAAGCCTTCTTGCAACCCTTCCTCTTTTCCTTTGCCAAAACCTTTAGTCTCGGCATCGTTCATCGCGTTAGTTATATCCCACAAGTTATGAAGGCTCTCTTCATAATCTGAATACTCTTTGGGCGTGAACATCGCAATTTCGGCTTGGCGGAACAATTTTTCAAAAACTCGTTCTTGTAATTCTTTTGGACGTTCCAACAATCGAGCAAGATTTTTTAGTACAAATAGCCATTTGTCGTACATCGACTCTAACTCGAATTCTGTTTTATTGAATTTCGGCATTTCAAGATAAAGATACGCCAATTTCTTATAAAAAACTTTATTCGTGGTAAGGTCTTTCAACATCACTACATGAAACAAATCTTCGTCGGAAAATTCGTTGACTGTTTTATAATCGCCGTTTTCTTGCTCTTCTTTGTCTTTGAACACAAAATTCAGAATACCAACGGTATAGACTTTATTTAGTTCGTAACTCCATGGTTCTTCTTTGGTATCTTTTCTTGCCATTTCTCGAATTGGAAATGACGAATAGTATACGCTTCGGTCTTTGAAAAATTGTTGAAATACATTTTGCATTTCAACGATGAATTTTGAACCGCTTTTTGTTGTACAATATACGTCAAAAATGGCACGGCGTTCCGATGACGCACGACCTAATTTTTCGGCGTTGAGATAGGTTACGTCTTCGATTTCGTCTTTCGGAAGTTCGTTACATTTTTCAAACAAGGCATTTAAAAAGCTGATTAACAAATCTTTATTAAGCTCTGTTCCGAAAAGTTTTTTGAATCCGAAATCTGTATATGGGTTAAGATATTTTGACATAATTTTATTTACAGTTTAGTTCAACGCAAAGATAAACAAAAATAATTACAACACAAAACAACGGAAAAATTGCTAAGCTGCGATTCCTTCTAATTTCTTGATTTCTCGATTAATAAAATCAAACTGATATTATATTTTTCAATATCTGAAAAATATTTATCGACATTTGGATATAGCGGTTTGTACCACGGTTGAAGTCTAAAATATTTGTCCATTTCGCCGCCTTGTCGAAAAATATAACCATGACGGGCAAATATTTCATTGCGCATAATTTTTAGCTCAGAATTACTATATTTTTGCAAATATTCTTTTGTTAAATTCTTTTGCGATGCTTCCGGATACAAGCCATAAACCTTACCTGCCGACTCTAATATAGCTAAATTATATTTATCAGCATCAGTAAATTTTGATTCAACTTCAGTAACTCTTGGTTCATGGTGCGAATAAAAATCATACAAATTGAAATAAGCTTGCAAAAATTCATCTTCAAATTTATAGTTATATTTTGCCAATATTAGATTTTTCAAAATTCTTAAATCTACCTTGTCAAAATTTTTCAAATCTGAAATTGTTATTTTTTCTTCGTTATAAATGCGATACATCAAATTTAAATATTCTACATTTAAGTAAAATGGTATTACTACTGATATATTTTTATCGGTTCTTGTTAATAATAATACTTCTGATAATTTATTATTATTTATAACAACACCTTTTAAATCGTAAGAAAATGGCAAACAATTACCTAATATTTTATATTCTGAATTTATTATATATTTACCCCATATCGCATACTTTTGATTATAACTATATACAGGATTATAACGCCAATAAAATTCCAATATATATTTCTTAAATTCATCCGATAATTCGTATTGAATTGTTTTTCCTAAATTCTCATCAAAAAAAGTCAAGGAGTCTATATAAATATCACCCGCCTCCTGCATTGATGCTCCAATCAATGACAAATAAGAATTAGTTTTAATAAATGGATACAAATAATCTAATTGTGTTTCATATTTTTTTGATAAACCAGTTTTTATATTATATTTTCTTATATAATTATTACCAGAGAAGTAAACGTGTTCGTTATCAACGTAATTTAAATTTTCATCATCATTCGCTTCAATTTCATTTATGGTACATGGATTGTTATTAAAATTAAAAATAATAACTTTATAATTTGTATTTAGATATAATTTCTTATTAGAATAACAATAACTTTTTAAATCATTTGGCAACTTTAAAGATTTAAAAATACATAATGTATCAAGCATAATATTATAATGTCCAGATTTTTTATTATATTCAATTAGAATTGTTATATCATCAAAAAATATATAATTTCCATTTGTCAATATTGTATCTTTAGATATTTGACAAAATCCAATAAAATTGAATAGAAATAATAGTGTTAGCGTAAATAATATTTTTTTCATCTTCTCATTCTTTTAAATATCCTAAATATATCCATGCTTTTGTATCTTCAATCTTAAGCCAGTTGTATTCATTCCATGACTTAAATCCCAAATAACCACCGGCTCCGACACTTAAATATTTAGAAGTTACATCAATCAAACAACGATTTTGTCAGTTTTATTGCATTCACGGATTTGTATACCTATAAAAACAACAAAAGCAGGATTTTGCTCCTGCCCTTGTCGCTACTAATTTTTTAACCTAAACCTAATATTATGAAAAGACAATTATTAAAAATACGTTTAACTAAATTTCTATAACTAATTTCCTTATTTTTTACATTGCAAAGTTACGGCAGATTTCCCGAAATTTCATTAAAAGAAAATTAAGTGTATTTTATATAATCATTTTTGTAAAACCCGTGTTTGTTAGATAATTAGAATTTAATGTTATCTAATATTTTCAGTGAGATTAAAATGCAAAATAAATATGATATACTATATGAATATACCGTAAACTCATTATTCTGAATTGTTTGTCGTTCTTATGTTTTGACCTTTGTGTCCGCCTTGAAAAATAAAAAAAGTGACTAAGTTTCCTTAATCACTTTTTAGAATAATTACTAATATCAACTTAAACCAATATTATGAAAAGACAATTAAATAAAGAATAATGTACTATCGTTTTTGTTTTGACATTGCAAAGTAACCAATTATTTTTGTTAAGCTGTTAAAATTGTTACTAATAAATGTTAATAGTACAAATAAAAATTCTCAAATCCTCAGTTCCGTGTTTTCCGTTGTAAAAATCAAAACCATTTGTGCCACAACATCCACCACGAGAATTTGATTCCGAGAATTATATTCCAAAATGTTGCTCTAAAAAAACCGTAATGGGTTTTCATGATTTTGTATCGCTCTTTCAGTCCCGGTACAATTGTTTTTCGGGTTTGACCTCCTTCCATAAAAAGTGCGATAACTTGGTTTGCGTTGAGATTTTTTCTTGATTTTTTTAAGCAGCGTACGCACCAATCAAAATCAGAGGCGTATCTGTAATTAGTATTGTATTCTTCTGTAATTGATTTTCGTGCGATAAACGATTGATGACAAACAAGCATTCCTCGCAAAAAATCATTTGTTCTAAGATTTTCCGGCGGACGATGACGGCGCGAGTGCAAGATATTTCCTTCGTTGTCGGTAATTTCGGTATCGCCATAAATAATATCAGTGTTGTCCGTTACATCTTTCATTACATTACTAAGTGTATTTACGTCGCGAAGTTTATCGCCTGAATTGATGAAAATTACAAAATCGCCCGACGCTTTTTTCAATCCCTTGTTCATAGCGTCGTACAATCCTTTGTCCGGTTCTGAAATTATAATATCGATATTGTTACGGTAATTATTGATAATATCAAGCGTACCGTCAGTAGATTTTCCATCAATAATGATGTATTCTTTGTTGTTATAATCCTGAGAAATAATGCTTTTGATTGTGGCTTCAATATACTGTTTGCTATTGAAAACCACGGTAATAACCGAGATTTTTGGATTTTGCATAGACTTAAATTTTTGCAATTTTAAAAAAAATACTTCAACCGGGAAAAAAAATTTTGTTTAATTAAATAATTCTTTGTTACTTTGCACTCTGAAAATTCCGATACAAGGAAGTTTCATTATAAAAACATAGTAAAACATAAATTAATTCAGACATAAAAATTTAAAAAAGAAATGGCTCACCATCACTCAGCAAAAAAGAGAATTAGACAGGACGAAGCTATCAGACTTCGCAACCGCTATTACGCTGTAACAATGCGCAATGCCGTAAGAAAATTACGCGCTAACAACAACAAAGAAGAAGCTGTGAAAGCTCTTCCGGTCGTAGTTAAAATGATTGACAAATTGGCTAAGAGAAACGTTATTCACAAGAATAAAGCTAGCAATTTGAAATCAAAATTGCAACTTCATGTCAACAAATTGGCTTAGTTGAGATTTTAGATTAATCATTGTTGTAATAAAATAAAAAAAAAGAAATTATCTCGGTGAGGTGGTTTCTTTTTTTTTATACCTGTATCCTTCCTCGATTTTTTTATTTTTTTTGCATAATTTTTGTATTTATATTTGTGTCGAAATAAAATACTGTTACAAAATTATGCCTATAAAAGATTGGAACGAAGACGACCGTCCGAGGGAAAAACTTATGAGCACGGGCGCAAGTAGTTGTACCGTGGCTGAACTTATTGCAATTCTTATAACCAACGGTTCAAAAAATAAATCTGCTATTGAGCTTGCCGATGAGGTTTTGTATCAGTTTGACAACGACCTTATAAAATTTGTTCGCGGAAATCTTTCTGATTATCAAACAGTTGTTGGTATCGGTCCGGCAAAAGCTTGTATTCTGAAAGCTGCTGCCGAATTAGGACGCCGTATTGGTGATGCCCGTCTTTCTGACGAAGTTGTAAAAGTACTTTCGCCCGAATCTGCTTATCAGCACATGAGTTTTCTATGTCAAATTATGAAAGAGGAATTTTGGTGTATTTATACAAATAATTCCGGATTGTTGCTCGGTAAAAAGAAAATTTCGGAAGGTTCAGGCGGCGAAGTGCAAGTGGATTTAAGAAAAATTGTAAGTTATGCCATCGATTTTAATGCTACACGTGTGATACTTTGTCATAATCATCCCGGCGGTACATGCAGTCCGTCAAACGATGATATTGCATTGACTAAAAATATTAAATCGATGCTCAATTATTTAAAAATCAGTGTCGTGGAACATCTTATCGTAGCCGGTAATTCTTATTACAGTTTCTTGGAAAACGATTTATTGTAGAGACGTCATATCATGGCGTCTCGATAATTCATGCGGTAACCCATTTGAATTTCGTCCCACGGACGAGACGTCATATTATGGCGTCTCTACAATTCGTGTAACTTCTGCAAAAGTTGAATAATACTTTATATAGTTGTTTTATTTTTTTGTAATTTTGTGCTCAAAAAACAAAATTACATCTTGCATGGAAATCAAGTATCTGCACCACAGCGAAATAGATTACAAGAAATGGGAGGCATGTATTTGCAGTTCCATGAATGTAAGTGTCTATGGTCATGCTTGGTTTTTGGACAGCGTTTCAAAAAATTGGTCTGCAATGATTTTGGACGATTACAAAGCCGTTTTTCCGGTTTTTGTAACCTCTGACAACAAACTTACTTTGCCTGATTTTATCCTTTGGACAGGAATTTATAGTCACGGGATTTTAGATAAAGAAGTTTACAAAATGTTTTTGACATTTGTTGCCGACAATTTTAGGTGTGTAGATCTTGCGCTTGATAAATATTTTCAGGTTCCGACTTTGAAAATTGGTTGTTTTTCTAAACATCATGTTTACGAATTTGATGTAATAAAAAGTTTGAAAAAGAGATTTTCTTTGGATTCGGCTTTAGTAAAAAGATTGAAAGCCAGAAGTATAGAAAAAGGTTTTACAGTAGAACGTGTAGCCGACCCGATTAATGTAAATATCTTTCTTCAGCTTCATACGCAATACAATTTCAAGGAAATCGACACGTTGGAAAATATTGTAGAAGTTTGTACCAAGCGGAGAGGATGCGTGATGTATTATCTGAAAGACGGAAACGGTAAAATTTCCGGTCTTGTGGTTGCTGTTTTTGTAGAAAATTACATCTTTGTTCCGTTTTTGAAAATTGTAAAGAAATTTCCGAAAATGATGGGACAGATGATAATGATAAATCATTTGATGTCTTATTTTGAAGGATGTCCCGGCATAATGGTTTTGGATTACGAAAAACTTGATATCAGCGGCAGACTTTTGGAAGGTATGGGCGCGAAAAAATTTGTATATCCTCGTTACCGTGTTAATGCTTGGACAAAATTTATTAATATGTTTCACTTTAGCAAAATTTAATCATGAAAATAGTATCATATAATCTCAACGGCATAAGAGCCGCCGTTACAAAAGGGCTTTATACATGGCTGAAAGACGAGTCGCCTGATGTACTTTGCATTCAGGAAACAAAAGCTCAGCCCGGACAAATCGATGAAGTGGAATTCCGCCGTCTGGGTTATACATGTAATTGGTTTTCAGCTCAAAAGAAAGGATATTCCGGTACAGGAATTGTTTCAAAACAGCAACCTGACCATGTGGAATGCGGCATGGGCATTTCAAAATACGATGAAGAAGGCCGTTTTATTCGCGCTGATTTCGGTGATGTAAGTATAATTTCGGTTTATCATCCTTCGGGCACAAGCGGTGACGAACGCCAAAGTTTCAAAATGCAATGGTTGGAAGATTTTACTGAATATTTGCAAGAGCTTCGCAAAACCCGTACAAAATTGATAATCAACGGAGATTTTAATATTTGTCGTCTTTGGATAGATATTAATAAACCCGAAAAGCACGAAGAGATGTCGGGATTTTTGCCCGAAGAGCGTGAATGGTTTCAACGTTTTGTTGATTTAGGTTATGTTGACAGTTTCAGGGAATTCAATCAAGAGCCTAATCAATACAGTTGGTGGTCGTACAGATTTCATGCTTACGAGAAAAATCTTGGTTGGCGTATTGATTACAATCTTGTAACAGAGAATCTTAAATCAGAACTCAAATCGGCATTTATTCGTCCGGATTTGCGATACAGCGATCATTGTCCTGTCGGAATCGAGATTTTTTAGTTTTTTTATTTTGGGAAACAACAAATGAAAGGCATTGTAATAAAATCTACCGGTAGCAACTATTTGGTGGAAAATGCGGTTAGCGGTGAGATTGTGGATTGTAAAATTCGCGGAAAACTTCGACTTGAAGGTATTAGAACCACAAATCCTGTTGCAGTTGGTGATATTGTTGACTTTGAGATTGATGAGGCTAACGATGTTGCCGTTATAAAATCAATTGAAAAACGTAAAAATTATATAATCCGAAAATCTACAAACCTTAGCAAAGAATCGCACATCATTGCGTCCAACTTGGATCAGTGTATGTTGGTGACAACATTGATCATGCCCGAAACTTCGCTGGAGTTTGTTGACAGATTTTTGGTGACCGCAGAGGCTTACAAAGTGCCGGCTATTTTGGTTTTCAACAAGTCGGATATTTACACCGACGGTTTTGAAGAAGTTTTGAAAGAGACGATGGAAATTTACCAAAATATTGGTTACAAGTGTATTGCGGTTTCGTCGGTAACAAAAGAAGGTCTCGAAGAACTCAAATCGTTGATGAAAGATAAGATTACATTGCTTTCCGGCAATTCCGGTACGGAAAAATCTACGCTTATCAACACAATTAATCCGGGACTCAATCTCAAGACGGGTGAAATATCGTCGTATTCTCTTGCCGGAAAACATACTACAACCTTTGCCGAGATGTTTAAACTCGATTTCGGCGGTAGAATTATTGATACACCGGGAATTCGCGGTTTCGGTATGATTGGAATGACTTCGGAAGATGTTGCACACAATTTTCCGGAAATATTCAGCCGTCTCAGCGAATGCAAATTTTATAATTGTACACATACTCACGAGCCGGGATGCGCTGTAAAACAAGCACTTGATATGGGTGAAATTTCGCCGTCGAGATATCACAGCTATTTATCAATAATCAGCGACGACGAATCTGAAAAATATCGAACCAAAGGACGTGATAAATAATTGATTATGAAGAATTTTATTATACTTTTTTCATTATTGGCAATTGCTGCCGAAGTTCAGGCACAGAGATTTTATCAGCCGTTGGGACGTTTTTACGATTTGGATATGCAGCAGACACTTTGCTGCGATTCATCTAAAAGTTTTAGTTCGGTTAAACCGGTTTTGATTCTTGAAACTGAGCGTGATACTTCCAAATCAGAAAGTTTCGGTAAATGGTGTAAAAAGCATTTCTTGGAAGATGATTTTATCGTTTACGACCGTGAAGATTATTTATTGAGGATAAATCCGATATTCAATTTCGTTTTAACAAAATGCAGCGATTATTCCGACAAAAATTATTATCTGAATTGTCGTGGTATTCAAGCCTTCGGACGATTGGGTAACCGTATCCATTTTCAAACAGAATTTTATGAAAATCAAGCTGTATACATGCCTTTTGAAGACAGTATAATCGCAAAATCACAACGCGGTTTGATTCCGGGTATAGGTCACGGCAAAGGTTACAAGGATGACGGTCGCGATTTTGCTATGGCGGTTGGCGATGTTACAATTGATATTACTTCGCATTTTAGAATTACACTCGGTAACAACAAAAATTTCTTCGGTTCGGGATATAGATCAGTAATTCTCAGCGATTTAACATTCCCTTATCCGTATTTGCGTTATGACTTGAATTTCGGAAAGTTTTATTATTACGCATATTGGATGAAACAGCGATGCGGAAATTTCGGTTATGCCCGCAATTCTGATTTGCATTATAAATACGGAAGTTATCATGTAGCAGGTTTCAAACCGAACAACTTGTTGGAAATCGCAGTAATCGAAGGCGTGATGTGGAACAACAAAAAAGACGGTGTAGAAACTTACAACCCTAAAGCCGATATGCTTTTCCCCGTGATATTTTTCCCGCTGATGTCCAACGGTTTTGATTCTGAAAACAAAGTTTCGCTCGGTTATGATTTGAATTTTACTCCGATAAAAAATGTAAAATTATATCATCAGTTAAATTATCTCGGTAAACAGCAAAATGCCGATGGCGAAATTTCTTTGTTGAGTTATCAATATGGTTTTCATGTATTTGACCTTTTGTTCGGACTTGTACCTGACTTAAATTCGCATTTGCAGTTTGAGCAAACAGTTTCGCGTTTGGACGACAAAACTCAGGATATAAGTTTCTGGTCAAGTTATTATCCGTTGTCAACACCTTTTTTTGCTGACAACAATCAGGGAAAAGAAACTGTAATATTTTTGGATTTGGAATACAAACGTTTTGCAATTGATGCCAAATATCTCAATCGTAACAATTCAAATTACAGGGATATTACATTCAGATATTTTTTCAACAAGAAAACCAAATGGAATTTGTACGTATCAGCGTGTCATCACGATTGCAGTGCCGAAGTTTATCGCAAAGCTTGGGACAACGATTATATTACAATCGGGATGTCAATCTGTCCGGCTAATTTCTATTATGATTTTTAATTAAAAAGTTATTACCTTTGCATCGAATTTTTACGAAAAAAACGAATACAGATGTTAATTAAGAATCTCAGTAATTTTGTTGCAAAATATTTAAGCTTTTTGGAGACATTACTTATTGTGTCAACCACAGTATCGATGTATCTCTTGTATCAAGTAGTTACAAATTCTCAATATGCCGTTTGGATTTCGCTCGGATTGCTTGCCGCTGTATATTGGCTGATGGCGATGCGTCCTTTTGAGACCAAAGTTGCCGGCATAAGAATCGCAATCCGCAGAATTGTTTATTTGGCTTATACTTTCGGAGCATTATCAATAATGGCAGCGCTCAGTTTCAACGACGAAGTAAATGCTAAACCTTTGGAAATAGCTACTTTAGCTTTCCTTGGAGTTTCTGTCGTTTTGTTGGTTATCAAGCGCGTAAAACTAAAAGAACCGGAGAAATTTTTTGAACATCTTATCCGTTGTTTTTGTTTTGCAATAGTTATTACTTGGCTGTTGATAATGGAAATTTTTTAGTGAACAATTTTTTTTTTAAAATCTGACAAATTATATAAATCATTATGGTAGAAGTGATGTCGCCGGTCGGCAGTTTTGAAACTCTTGCTACAGCAATTCAGGCTGGAGCACAGTCAGTTTATTTCGGTCTTGGCGTTCTAAATATGCGTGCAAAATCTACGGTAAATTTTACTGAAGATGATTTGTCGAAAATCGTTGAAATATGCAAATCTCATAATGTTTCTACATATCTTGCTGTTAATACAGTGATGTTTGACAACGACATTGAGACAATGCATCATCTTATTGATTTGGCTAAAGAAAAAGGTGTTACAGCAATAATTGCCTCAGATACAAGTGTGTTGCAGTATGCACTTGAAAAAGGTGTTGAAATACATGCTTCCACTCAGTTGAATATCTCAAATGTAGAAGCTGTAAAATTCTTCTCTAAATTTTGCGACGTAGTAGTTTTGGCTCGTGAATGTAGTCTTGACAAAGTAAAGTACATCCATGAACAAATTATAAAACAAGACATCCGTGGTCCAAAAGGCAATTTGGTAAGAATTGAGATGTTTGTACACGGTGCGCTTTGCATGGCAATTTCCGGAAAATGTTATCTCAGCCTTCATGAGATGAATCATTCTGCAAATAGAGGTGCTTGTTTGCAAATTTGTCGTAGAGGTTACGAGGTAACGGATCTTGAATCCGGAGAGCAACTTGCAATTGAAAACGAGTATATCATGTCGCCTAAAGATTTGTGTACCATTGAGTTTCTTGATCAGTTGTTGGATGCCGGCGTAGAAGTTCTCAAGATAGAGGGTCGCGCCCGTCCGCCGGAGTATGTTAAAACCACTACTCAAATTTATTGCAACGCTGTAAAAGAAATTCAAAACGGAACTTATACCAAAGAAAAGGCCGCTGAAGACAAGAAAAAATTGTCAACAGTATTCAATCGCGGATTTTGGAACGGATATTATCTCGGTCAACGTCTTGGCGAGTGGACTAATGCCCACGGCAGCAAGGCAAAGTATCATAAAGAATTTGTCGGAACAGTCAACAATTTCTTCTCAAAACTTTCTGTTGCAGAGATTTATCTTAATTCCGGAAAACTGAAAGTCGGTGATACATGTTATATCATCGGACAGACAACGGGAACTGTAGAATTCAAGATTTCAGAAATCCGTTACGATTTGAATCCGGTTGAAACTGCTTACAAGGGTCAGGTAATTTCAATGCCTGTACCGGAACTTGTTCGCCGTGGTGATAAGATTTATTTACGGGTTGATAACAAATAATTGAATTGTTGTTGTAATAAAAAAACAGACGTTGTTGATTGAAATATATTTTTAGATGTATAAAATCAACATCGTCTGTTTTTGTTGTTTAGTTATTACTTCCAAAATACAAGAGCAACAGCAGCTACCAGAAGGATAAACGCTAAGATGTGATTCCATTGCAAGTGCAATGCACCAAACAACATCCCTGAAACTACTGTAAAAACTATAAGTGAAAGAGCTTCTTGTATTACTTTTAATTGGATTAAAGAAAAAGGACCGCCGTTGTCTATGAAACCGATTTTGTTGGCAGGAACTTGGCAACTGTATTCTGCTAAAGCAATTAGCCAACTGAAAATGATTACGAGATAAAGCGGTAGGTTGGAATATTTAGGAATTTGCGCAAGTCTTAAATGTCCGTACCATGCTAATGTCATGAATGTGTTACTTATTAGCAACAATCCAATTGTTAAAATACCTTTTTGTAACATTTTTTTTTATATGATTAGGGTTTTTGCGTTTAAACGTGTTTAATATTTGGAAGTCTAAAATTAAACAAGAATAATTAAGAGATGTTTAAATTAAAACTAAATTTATTAGTAGGATTAATTTCGTATTTTACTTTTGTAGGATGTTCTATGGATGACGATGCTGTAGAAGTTGGTACTAATTCCGGCAATCAGGATCCTAACGCCACAAGTAAATACGAAGCCGGCTTTCTTATCGGTTTAGACCATTGGGGATATTCTTCATTTTCCTCGCAAAAGGGTTTGAATTTCTCGTTAGGAAACGCGGATACACTATATTTGTATCCTGACGACGTGGTTTTCAATAACGAAATTAAAAATTTTGTTGTTGGGGCTCATGATCGGGTTTACGAACTTATCAATTCGCTTTTTATAAGTAATTCTCAAAATTGGATGGATTTAACTCTTTCTTATTCAGGTACATATACTTCCAATCTCGATTCCAGAATCAAGCAGTGGGCTGTAGATTCTACCGATATAAAATATGACGATGTCAACTACGGATATTGTTTGAAAATTCATGATTTGCCGGAAGGAGCTTCCTCTTCGGGAAATTCCAATTTGGCGATGGTGTTCTGTTATGATAAAAATTTTCAGAAAGGCGTAATGGTTTTCTCGCCGGTGAATTACGATAAAATAGACTTCCCTTTGAATTATTACGGATCTGATTTGATGGCGCGTTTTTATTTCCATCGTGACGGTAAAAAATTGTACAACGAATTGTATCTTACAAATGTTAATCCGTTGGAAAGTAGTGTTTCAAGCGTTCATAATTATTATCTTTCGTTGATTTTTGATTCCGAAACCAATATCATAGATTTTTCGTCAATGATTTATATGCCGAATCTTTGGTTTGATACTCCAAATAATTCAGGTTATACTATTTGTTTAAAAGGAGTTATCGATACAGATAATTCTGCTCAGGGTGCAACACTTGTTTATACAGGTCTTGTAAAAAATAATTCTACTGAAACTGATTATAAAACACTTATTGAATCCAATTCGGCAGGTTATGTACTTGCAGAATTGTATCCTTCGTGGAAAAATGCTGTCGCTGATAAAAGAAATCTTTCTGATAACAATGATAACGGCGAAGATGGTGACAGTGGTGAAAATGGTGAAAATGATGAAACCGGTGAAGGAAAAATTTCTCCGCCTGTTATAGTTGAAGAAGATTCAAAATCAAAACTTTTTTGCGACATTTCTACTTTTCCGGAAAGTCAAAATGTAGAACCGTTGTTTAAAAATCCGTCTTACTATTATTCTCATTATTATGTAGGACCGGGAAAAGTTGACAACGCATCGCAGCAAAACTTTAACAAAGTGTTGAAAGAAGCCGGTGGTTTTGAGAATTATGCATTTCCATTGTCTCCGGCAAAACAATCATCGTTTTATATTAAATTCTAAAATGCCGTCTTTAAGTATAATTATTATCAATTATAATACTCCCGAATTGACCGAACGATGTGTCGATTCGGTTTTGTCATTTACAGAGTTGTCTGATTTTGAGGTGATTATTGTTGATAATGGTAGTAGCAAACGTTATTTGCCGAATACAGATTCTAGAGTAAAATATGTTTACAACCGAAAAAATCTCGGTTTTTCCGGCGGTAACAATTTGGGATTGACATTGGCAATGGGAGAGTACATCTTGTTGCTCAATTCCGATACTATTATTTCTGACAATTCGTTGAAAATATTGCTCGATGAATTTATTTCAATAAAAAATTGCGGTGCGATTACTCCGAAACTTGTTTCAAAAGACGGTTCGTTGCAATTTCCGGCAAACAGATGTCCCGGAATCGGATTGGAACTTAGAAATCTTTTCAGAATCAATAAGTTTACAAGTAAAGAAAAATTGTCAAAACTTTATCTCGGTTCGCAATGGGATTATGACAAACCGGTAGAATGTGATTGGATTTACGGTACATGTTTCTTAACTTCCCGACAAATAATCAATGAAGTTTTGGGCGGAAAGTTTCCTGACAGGTTTTTTATGTATGCAGAAGACATGCAATGGTCGTTTAAGCTGAAAAAAGCCGGATTGAAACTTTGTTACACGCCAAAATCTCAAATTATACATCTCGGCGGTGCAAGTATGAATCCGATGGACGAGGAAGAAAAATATTTTAAGTACATGTTACCCAACACTTTTGATGCTGTAGCGGAATACAAAGGACGTTTTCATGCAAAACTTATTGTATTTTGTCGTATTCTGTTGCTGCTTAGCTTGTTTAATAAGAATGACAGACGCAAGGCCTTTAGATTTTGGAAATTCCTTAAAAATTAACAGAAATTAACAACTTTTTGTCTGCTTTTTTTCGTAAAACTATTTATCTTAGATTTTCAAATTTTAATTATAATTTATGGCAGACGAAACTAAAATCGGTAAAGCGGAAAGATATAACCGCCGTACCTTAACCCGAATATTATCAGACCTTTTCAAGGATAATCCAATGCGCGACTATTCCGAAGATGAGCTTATCTGTATTCTTGATATCAAGGACGCCGGCTCAAAAGAAATGCTTGGAATTGTGCTTCAAGATTTGCAGAAGAACAATCGCGTTAATAAAAATTCCGAAGGTAATTATCATGCTGTTGTAAAAACCGGCGTGGTAATCGGTATTCTTGATTTAAGTCACAAGGGGAACGCTTTTGTAACTCCGGACGATAGCGATATTGAAATTTCAATACCTAACGATAATCTTCACAATGCACTTCACGGTGATAAAGTAGAAGTACAACTTTCTGCTTCGGTTGACGGTAAACAGGAAGGTGAAATAATACGTATTGTTCAACGTGCTCATACTTCTTTTGTCGGTACAATCGAGAAAAGTAAAAATTTTGCTTTCCTTGTTCCTAATCATAAGACAATGCCTTATGATATTTTCATTCCGTTGAGCAAACTTATGAAAGCTCAGCCGGGTGACAAGGCTGTAGCAAAAATCACAGAATGGCCTGAAGGTGCGAAGAATCCTATCGGTGAAATTATATCGGTACTCGGCGCTACCGGCGACAACGAAACCGAGATGCACGCAATTCTCGCTGAATTTGATTTACCGTACAATTTCCCGAAAGAAGTAGAGGAGGAGGCCAACAAGTTGACAGCCGATATCAACGACGAGTTGCCAAAACGTCGTGATTTTCGTGATGTTACAACATTTACAATCGACCCGGCAGATGCAAAAGACTTCGACGATGCTATTTCGTGCCGTCAGTTGAAAAACGGTAATTGGGAAATTGGTGTTCACATCGCCGATGTTTCGCATTATATCGAAGAAGGTTCGATACTTGACAACGAGGCATACGCAAGAGCAACATCAGTTTATTTGGTTGACCGTGTGGTTCCGATGTTGCCTGAGGCTCTTTGTAACAATCTTTGTTCATTGCGTCAAGATGAGGACAAACTTACTTTCTCTGCTGTTTTTGAACTTAACGATAAAGCTGAAATTCAGTCAGAATGGTTCGGTAAAACTATAATCCGTTCCAATCGCAGATTTGCTTATGAAGAAGCTCAACAAATAATCGAAACCGGTCAAGGTGATTATAGTACCGAAATCCTAAAAGCTTGGGAACTTGCAAAAATTCTCCGTGACGAGCGTTTTAAGAACGGTTCTATTTCGTTTGATAAAGCTGAAATTAAATTTGATATCGACGAAAACGGCAAACCTTTAAGAGTTTATTTCAAAGAAACCAAAGAAGCAAATTGGCTTGTAGAAGAGTTTATGTTGCTGGCAAACAAGCGTGTGGCTACTTTTATCGGTGCTAAAAAAGATAAAAATCATCCTGCTAAAACATTTGTTTACCGTATTCACGACGAGCCGGATTTGGAAAAACTTACTTCTTTCCAGCGTTTTATAGGTAAATTCGGTTATTCAATCAATATGAGTAACGATACTTTAATAACAAAGACGTTGAATGAAGTGTTAACCAAAATTAAGGGACGTGATGAGCAGGAAGTAATTTCTTCTTTGGCAGTAAGATCAATGGCAAAAGCTATTTATTCTACTGAAAATATCGGTCACTACGGTTTGGGATTCCCGTATTATACACATTTTACATCGCCAATCCGTCGTTATCCTGACTTGATGGTTCACCGTTTGTTGTTCGCATATCTCAACGGAGAAAAGTCAGCATCAAAACCATATTTTGAAAAATGTTGTAAACATTGTTCTGAGCGTGAATACCTTGCAGTTCAGGCAGAAAGAGCTTCCGACAAATACAAGGAAGTAGAATTTATGCGTGATCATCTTGGTGAGACATATCCTGCAATTGTTTCGGGTATTACAGAATGGGGTATCTACGCCGAGCTTGAAGAAAACAAAATCGAAGGTATGATTCCGATGCGTGATCTCGATGACGATTTTTACATGTTCGACGAAGAAAATTATTGTCTTGTAGGACATTACACCAAGAAAAAATATCAACTTGGCGACAAAATCGAAATCAAGATTGCACGTGCAAATCTCGAGCGCAAACAGTTGGATTTTGTACTTGCTACATCTGACAAGCATATCGAAACCGATCCCGACAAGGCTGATGCATTGGACAGACGTTCTTCTTCAAGGTCTTCAGTACCTTCTGTTAAAGAAAAGAAGAAACACAAATCGTCTAAGAGTTCCAAAGAAAAAGGCAAGAAAGGCGGTAGCAAACGTTCAGGTAAAAAACGTAGAAAATAAACATCCAAAATTCTCTTATAAAAACAAGGCGGAATTGATATTATTCAGTTCCGCCTTTAATATTTTTTTTAGAAGTGGGTTACATTATTTTATCCATTCCGAAATAAATCAAAACACCGTAAAGATAAAATCTGATATATCTTGTAAGTCCGTAGAGCATAGTTTGTTTCAAAGGATATTTTACCATTCCGGCAACCATCGTGGTTGTAGCAAAAGGCAGAGGAAACAATGCCGCAAGAATTATGATAATTCCGCCCCATTTGTGAATCCTTTCAAAAAATTCAGCATTTCGGTTTTCGAGCCAATTACGAAATTTAGGAAATTTCAGTGCAATTTTTCCGATAAAATACGCATTGACACCGCCGATATATGAAATAGTACCGAGAATTGATAACCATAAAAACGGGCTGTTGAATTTATCAGACCACATTATAAACAAATCCGGCGGAATCCAACCCAAAAACGATTCAGAAATCAAGAACAGAGTAAGAATTCCGGGAGTATCATGGCTGAAAATATAATTCTCTATAATTTCTCCGAGATTGAAAAAGTGATTGAGAATTAATACAATTGCGGCAATTACTGCAATTATTACAAAAAGTTTAATTATAGTTTTACCGATAAACGGGTACAGACCGGTATGTTTATTCCATTCGTGTTTAATTTTTAATTTTTCAAGGAATGTACGTTTTATTTTTGCCATTGTTGTTTAATATTGTTTTTGCAAATGTATATAATTTGAAATGATAATGCAAGTTTATTTGTATGATTGTTTTTTTGCACGGAGATTTTATTTAACACCGAATTTAATAAATAAAACAAATTATTAATCACTACTAATAAATTAAAATTCAACAAGTTGAATTCCAATTTTACGAATTAAACGAATTTTTGGCATTTGTTAAATTCGCCGCCGCTTGCGGCATTCGTTTAATGTAATTTATTGTAAAACAATTTGTTTAATTTGTTTTATTCGGTGATATTTTTCTTAAATGAAAGTGCCGTGTTTTTTTGTGTCAAAAAAATGATAAATTGTTTCATACTTATAAAAATGTTTGTACATTTGCCTTTAGAAGTCCGCAGTTTGAAATGCGGACGGAATTTTTTATTGTTTTTTTTAAGGCGTTTATTTACGCTTTGTTTTTGATCTGTTGAAACTTCGAACACTTCAATCTTATTTCAAGAACATCGCAGCGATGAATGCCCACATAAGTTATGTACATTAGTACGTAATGCCGTAGGTGTGCCCGTATGTTTCTGCATAAGCGTGAGTCTTCGTTGCTCGTTCTAAATAAGATGGGCAGTTCGAAGGCCTCAACAGATGGGACGGGCATAAATGAGTGATTCCACGCTTTATTTGTGTCCGTTCTGAAGTTGGAATATCGTCAGACGCTAAAAAATTAAACTATGAATACTCACATTGGAAATTTAGTAAAGACGATATTAAAAATGCAAGGTCGCAGTGTAACATGGTTTGCGAAAATGCTGAATTGCAACTGTTGCAACGTTTATAATATTTTCAAGAAAGAAAACCTTGATACAGAACTTCTTAAACGCATTTCTCTAATATTGAATCACAATTTTTTTCAAGACGTTTCCAACGACATGAATGTTCAACTGTATAAAAAATCGTAACACATTTGTCTATATTTTCGTAACGGTTGTTTCTTGGAGAGGATTTTTTTTATACGTAATTTGGAGGTGTAACAAAAACGGAGAAATTAACCGCCGAAAAGGGTGAGAAACTAAAAAACTCAAAAGGAAATGTATATAATTTGTTGCCCGAATTGCGGACGAGATGAAGCATACGAAGAAGACGATAATCATTATTATTGTCCCCTCTGCGACTTTGAATGGGAGTACGGAACTGATGAAGACGGATTTCAAATCATAGTTTGGGATAATAAGAATGATTATTAAGGAGAAACCGAAAACCTAGAAAAAAGTAGGTAAGTATTTTACATTAATTGTACGAAAATGAAATCATTATTTTGTTGGTTCATCCAAAAGGCAATTCTGGCTCTTGGCACATTTGCATTTTTCGGTTGCTGTTTACCCCTTACTCCATTGGGCTATTTTATGGAAGGCGGTAATACAACAGCGGGTATTCTCGGACTATTATTGGAAATCATTCCTGCATATTTTACAGCAAAATTTGCTGCCGATAATTACGAGGAATACTTTATGGATTATCGTGATTGGTTAGTAAGTCGTGTTAGCTTTTTTGAATCTAAAACAGGATTTGTAATTAGAACTTTTGTTTGGGGCGCTAGTACTTATTCATTGTTTACGAGTTTTATTGTGATGGCAATATTTGGAATGCCACCTCATTAAAAATTTTCACTAAGAGTCCAATTTCAACAACCGCAGTCTCGATTATTCTAAAATCGAAACTGCGGTTTAAATTTTAACTTTATTTAATAAACTATAACGTTAAATGATTCAATTAAAATATAAATTTGTATACACAAAAAAATAATACAATGACGTTTGATAAAATCATAGACGACGGACGATTGTGGGCTGTCAGATACGATAATGATAAAGATAATGCACTTCAAAAAGTGATGTTGCAATGGAGTGATGCCCAATGGCTTGCGGAATTTTTTATGCAAAACCTTGACGATTTGATTTCCTACTTCAAAATCACAAATATTGAAGATGCAATTTATCAGACGATGGAAGATAGGGATGAATTGGCTTGTATTATTATGGACATTTCTCCTGATGCAAATCTTGACCATTTTTTTCGTCCTCTTAACAACAGTCGCACAAGTGAAATGTTGTTGGGGAAGGAAAAGGGTAAACCTCACCGTAGGAGTTGGTTACGATTATATGCCATAAAACTTAATGTAGGCATTTACATCATAACAGGCGGAGCCATCAAACTAACACGTACAATGCAAGAAAGAGAACATACCTTGCAAGAGTTATCAAAAATGGAAAAAGTTAGAAACTTTTTGATAAGTGAGGGCGTATTTGATGAAGATAGTTTTAATGAATTTCAATAGGAGGCAGAATTATGACACAACAAGAGGCAATTTTACGTTTATCCCGTTATCAGTCGGACTCACCTTCCGCTTGGCGCGACGAGGAAGAAAAACGTATGTCTGCCAAGAAACAAGGTTGGCTGAAATATTCACGTAAAATAGCCATAAAAGTTGCTTTGGCGATGCAAAATCAAAATATTTCTTGTCAAGATTTGGCGCAGAGAATCAACCGTCCTATTTCATACGTTTCTAATTTGTTGAAAGGCGAGATAAACTTTTCACTTGATGAGATTTGTGAGTTGGAAAATGCGTTGAATGTTGCAATTTTGCAATATGAGTTTGCATAGGGAGAAAAAGAGGTATTTCGTTTGTCAGACGAATAAATCTTCAACTGCGCTTTTGCCGCTTTGAATGCATCTATTTCATTTAACCCCGTACATTAACGGCTACGCCGCCCATGTACGGGGTTATAGATATATCGTCTTCCAGACGATTTTTATACATAAAAGCCGTTAAAAAAACAACTCTAACTATTAGGATTTGAACTACAAAGATTCGCATCTTTGCAGAAATCCACAAATCTTTTTTGCCCAAAACAGCAGAAATCCACAAATCTTTTTTGTTCAAAACAGCAGAAATCCACAAATCTTATTCCAAAAATAATTGCAGACTTTTTTTAGTATTTCTTTAAGTTAAGATGAGTAATTCCATTGTAATCATGAGATTTTAATATCGGTGTTATAGAAGTTATATATTTAGTATGCTAATCTTTGTGGTTTTTGAGTTCTTCGGTCTTGTGGTATGCAAAATTTAATTTTTTTCTTTATATTTCCTCTAACCTCACCAAATCACCGCCTTTGAAAATCATAACGATTTTGTGAAGTTTTGAAGTCCCTATCATCTTGATAATCTGTTTGTCAGACGAATAAACCTCCAACTGCGCTTTGGCCGCTTCAAATGCGTCGGTTTCGTCCTGAGTTTCACAAGTTGTTTTAACATACTTAAATTCAATAAGATAACAATGATAAACAAAGTTGAATCTCATGTCAGGCAATAGAAAAATATCGCCATAACCGTGGGCAAGTTCAATTTCGGGTTTCATAAGGTAATACGGATTCATGCCCAAATACGCCATATAAAAGCCCTGAATCGTTCTTTCTCCTTCGATTGAATTGCGGTTTACTGATGCATTTTTGTAAGCCCCGGCAATAAAAGTCAGCATGTCTTTGTAATTGCCGTCAAGCGCGGCATAATTAAACGTAGCTCTTAAGTCCGAAGTTTCAACTGGCAAATATTTATCGTACTCGCTTTGCAAATATCTGAAATAATGCATTCTGACGTTGTTGTTCGGAATGGACAATTTTGTACTAATCCCGAAAACACCTGTTATCGTCAACATTCCGTAATAGTACAAAAGGCTGATGAAATTTTCTATTTTAACGACATCAGATGCCGGAAAATGGGTTTGTATATCCTCATAAACAAAACCGTTTTCGATGATTTTCATGATGATGGCGTTGCGACGGAGATTCTCGTTGTCCTTTTCAAGGCGGATTATATGGTCGAGTTTTCCGTAATCAATCAACGCATTTGGCAAGTACATATTTGCAGGA
>JAFXZT010000035.1 GCA_017541145.1 Bacteroidales bacterium
CAACGTCGTTATGAACGCCGCATCGATGGAAAACTCCGGCTTTGAATGGTCGGCTGCTTACCACAACTACAAACACAAACTTAAATACGATGTCAACTTCAACATTTCAACCTTGAAAAACGAAGTAACATCGCTCGGTACCGGTAAAAATCAAAGAATTGACGGTGCATACATCACCAAAGTCGGTGAAGAAATCGGACAGTTTTACGGCTGGGTATATGAAGGCATTTTCAGAACTCAGAGCGATATCGATTTGCACGCAACACAGACCGGCGCAAACATCGGTGATTGTGCTTACAAAGACATCAGCGGTCCTGACGGCGAACCTGACGGCGTAATCGACTCTTACGACCAAGTAGTTTTGGGCAGCGGTCTTCCGGGTATCAATTTCGGTCTTTCAGGTAGAGTTGAGTACAAAGGTTGGGATTTAACAATTTCAACTTTCGGCGCACTCAAATACAAAGTTGCTGACGATATTTACAACTCATTGAACTCTTGCTACGGTTACGGTAACAAAGATGTTGACATCTTGAGTGCTAACAAGTTCTCTGATGACGGTTCAACATATCTTTCAGACGTTCCTCGTACATATCTCGTTAATTCAAATGCTTCTTTGGGCTGGAACGATTTGTTCTCATCAAGAAAAATTCAGAAAGCCAACTATTGGAAAATCGCAACCGTTGAAATCGGTTACAATTTCAAAGATGCTTGGTTCAACGGTATCGTTTCTGACGTTAGAGCATACGTCAGCGGTCAAAACCTCGCAACGTTAACCAAATACAAAGGTTATAACGTAGACTACGCAGGCGGCACATTTACACCGGGTTACAACTATTGTTCGTTCCCTACTCCGAGAACGTTTATGGTTGGTTTGAAAGCATCTTTCTAAAAATTTAACTCACTTAAAATTATAGAAAACGTTATGAAAAAATTTAATATATTAATGGCAGCAATAGTTGCCGCCGGTACATTGTCAGGTTGTTCTGAAGACCTTCTTGATGTCAAAAACAACAACCAGATGACAACCGATAATTTCGGCAACGATGCCAAAACGTTGGAAGAAGCGGTAATCGCTTGTTACAATCATATCCGCATGGAAGGTACTTACGGACGTGTTGGTTACAATTATGACGTTTGTCGCGGCGATGAGGCTTGGAACTCTTCACAGGTTTGGTACTTGCCTTTCGATGACCTCAACACAGAAGTTACAAACGAAATGAACAGCTGGGTATATCGCGATTGGCTTTATACCACAAACGTTTGTAACTATGTTCTTTACAAAATTCCGGCTTCGGGCGTTAGCACCGATTACGACAGAATGAGAGGTCAGGCTTTGTTTTTAAGAGCTCTTGCATATTACAATTTGACAGGTTATTATCAGGACGTTCCTCTCATTACCGATTATAAAACTTACGGTTCTTTGGACGGACTTTATTGCAACAACAATTCTCAAAAAGAAATCATCGCTCAAATAAAAGCCGACTTAACCGAGGCAATTCAACTCCTTCCGAAAAAGGACGAAGGCGGTGAGTGGGCAAAAGGTCGCGCTACACAAGGTGCGGCAGCCGGCTTACTCGGAAAAGTTTTGATGTTCAACCACGAATACGCAGAGGCTAAAACGATTTTGGAAGGAATCATCAACGGTCAATACGGAACATATTCTTTAACAAAGAATTACGGTGACAACTTCCAAGAAGGTACAAAATACGAAAACAACAGCGAATCATTATTCGAAGTTCAGTTTTTGGACAACGGTATGCAAGGAACTGACGACGAATGGACTCCTGTTAACACCTCAGCAAACGCTACTCAGGGTCATGCAATCGAGAGTAACTATGCTGCCGGAAGTTTCGGTGGTTGGGCTGATATTTCGGGTTCAACATGGCTTTACAACCTTTTCAAAGCCGAAAAAACCAAAGACGGCAAACTTGATCCGCGTTTGTATTGGACACTCGGCACTTACGAAACCGATTGGACAGAAAACTATCCTGAAGGCGGTTACGGTAACGTTTATTACACCGTCCCCGTTACAGCAGAAAGCAACATCGTAACAAACAACAATAATGGCGGTATTCCGATTGTTAAAAACACTAATGCAAGAACCGGCGTTTTAAGTGCGGTAGTAACCGGTTTGAAATGCGGTATCAATCTCCGTATTATCCGTCTTGCTGACATCTATTTGTTGGCTGCTGAGGCAATTAACGAAGTAAGCGGTCCTAATCGGACAGCAATTGATTACATCAACGTTGTACGTCGCAGAGCAAACCTCAACGACTTACAGTTAAGTGATTTTTCAAGTGCAGACGCATTGTTTGAACAAATTGCAAACGTAGAACGTCCAAAAGAGTTAGGTTGTGAATTCGGTCGCGGTTTTGACCTTATCCGTTGGGGTTGGTTTTATAACGAGGGTCGTCTGGCACAGTTGAAACAACACGGCGCAGTAAAACTTACGACAGACCTTTACACAGATTACCCTGTTGTGTCTCCTGACAAGACCTCTTATGACAATTACCGTGCAGGACACGAGTACATCCCTTATTATCAGGGAACATTAAACGATAACCCGAACCTCGGTGACGGCAATTCAGCGAATAAAAACACTGCAAATACGCCTGATTTTAATGTACATAACGTTGTCAGCGGTATAGGATTGTAAAATTTGTAGGGACGCAATTTGTAGAGACGCGATTAATCGCGTCTCTACCTACAAACAAATTTAAAAACCAATAAAAACGATTTTAATCATGAAAATAAATAAAATATTTTTATATTCGTTAATGACGGCGGGCATACTTTCCGCATGTCAAAAGACCGACCTTTACGAAGTTGACGAGCCAAATTGGATTCAAGGAAAAATAGATTCGATTGCAGCAGTAAAGGCGGCAAATCAAGGTGTTGATGAAGAGTCTGGTTTGAAAATAGATTTCGTAAAAAATGCAGACGCATTCATTTTCAACGGAAGTGCCGAAATGGTTTCTGATCAAATTCTCCTTATCGAAAATGGAGGCGGTGGCAAAAACGGCAATTTTGTAAGATTAAAAGATGATGGTTGGTTGAAAGACAAAATCTCTTTCTCTGACGTTGCCACTATTTCTTTTGATGCGTATCCAACCGTAAATGGTTCTGACTGGAACTATATTTTCGCAATCGGAAATACAAAAAAATCAGTTGCAGTTTCTGATGGCGGTGCTTATGCTTATTTTGACGGTACTATAGGTTTCATTCAACGTATTGGTGACCCGTATGAAGGATTTTTCCCCGGAGGTGCGTGGGCAAGCGGAAACAAGTTTGGCGGTACAGCCGACAACAATCCATACAATTATTTTGCCGGATTGGATGAAAGCAATTGCAACAAGTGGTATCACTTCGACTATATTTATTCAACAAGGGAAATCAGCATTTATGTTAACGGCGTGAAAGCAATCGAACATATTTTGTCAGACGACCAAAGTAAAGCGGTTAAGAACATCCTTGCTACTTTAAATGAAGGTCAATTGATCATCGGCGCTGGTTGTGAAGAGGGTGACCTCGAAAACTTTGGTGGATATATTGCGAACTTTACTTTGCATGATGAGGAATACATCAAGACAAGTAATTTCTTCTCCGGTGATGTGGTTGCCAAGGAATCGGAAATCAAATCATTGAACGTAGAAGGTCCAAAATCAGTACCTTTCGGAACAACATACGAAAAGTTACTTGAACAAGTAAAAATAAAAGTTACCTACGAAATTGACGGCGAAACCCGTGAGCAGGAACTTTCCACCTCTGACGTAATCATCACATTGATTCCCGATATGTCTACTATAGGCAATAAGACTCTTTCTGTTTATTACAACACAACATACGCCGGCAAATTTCAAAAAAATGTGAAAGCAGATTTGAATTTTGAGGTAGTGAATTCGTCTTTGACTAGTATTAAAGTCAAGACAAATCCGACTAAAATGGAGTATAATGTTGGAGATGATTTTGACAACTCAGGAATCGTAGTTGTAGGAATGGAAGGTACTACTGAAAGTAACGCTATTAACCTTAATGATTTGGAATTTGTATACAATTTTAATCAAGCCGGTTCAGCATCTGTTACAATTAAATATTTGACTTTTTCTACTACTTTGACTGTTACAGTTAAGGCAATTGATTCAAGATATGACATTTCTAATAAAACACTGATAACATCAGGTAATGATGTAAGGGAAATTGTTAAATTTCAATTTACAAGCGAAAAGCAAGTTAGCTTTTCACAACTTTGTGCTCTTGGAAAATGGAAAACATCTTTCAATGGCGGGGAGATACAAACAGGTAAAGGTATTGCTTGGTGGAATGCTGATAATGTGAATCTTACTTCAACTCCTCTTATTCCGACAGATGGTCAAACATTAGTATTTAAAACAAAGGCAAGCGAAGCAGTCAATGGAAATATTGCATGCGTAGTGGAAGGCACTGATGGCGATAAGTTTTTCGATTGGAATTGCACTGCTGACTCATGGGGAGCATTGTTGGATGATGCAACAATTAACACATACAAAACACAATCCGAAGCAGGTACATTTTCAGGATTTGTTACTCTCGGCAATATTCTTGAAGTTATAGTTTCTCGTGAAGGAAATAAATATACAATTACTTGTTACGAAATAACTGTTCCTGCTAAATAAGCATATTTTTGCTTTCTCTTATAAAATCCTCTGTTCATAGAGAAAATCTTTGAACAGAGGATTTTTTTTTAAAAGTATTGTACAAAAAAACTAATTGCCCAAATCTAAAGTTTAACTTTAGATTTGGAAAAAGATATACAAAAATTTTTATGTTATAATATCGGCGGATAAAAATCTGGGTGTAAACCTTCTTCGGGTTGTTAAGATTTCGATAATAAATTTTATATTTTCCTGTCGATACATCATGCAAAACTGATTTTTAGGAGTTAAATTGTTAAAAATCTTTAATGATAAGATAATCTTTTGGAGGACATGTTTTTGTACAATTATATATTATCTTTGTTGTCATATTTCACTACTATTTTGTTTTACACAATTGTTTTAGATGAAATATTTGTAATTGTTAATTTTTGTAGATAAAAGTAATTGTCATTTTTTCCCAAAATTAAACGTTTTAACTCTGAAAATAATGTAATATGAAAAAAGTAATCTTAGTTTTATGTGGAATGCTGGCGTTATCGTCGGCTACGTTTGCATATCAAGGAGTTGGAAAACTACCGGAGACGTTTTCTCCGAATGCAGATGTTGTTGTAACAGGAAAAATTGTTGATGAATCAGGTTTGCCGCTTATGGGTGCCGCTGTTTATGTAAAAGGTACAACTATTGGTACTATCACCGATATTGACGGTAACTTTTCTATTAAAGTTCCTGACGATGAAGATGTTACTTTGGTTTTTGCCTTTGTAGGTTTCGATACTCAGGAAATTCCTTTGAACGGGCGTAAAAGTTTGGGTACTATTACTTTGATTGAAAATAGTGCTGAACTTGAGCAAGTGGTTGTGATTGGTTATGGTACTCAGAAAAAGGTTGATTTAACCGGTTCTGTGGCTATTGTGGATGCCGATGCTTTGAAAAAAGTTTCTAATTCCAATATTTCTACGATGTTGGAAGGCAAGGTTGCCGGTGTTCAGATTACAACTGACGGTCAGCCGGGTGCCGATCCGAATGTAAGAATCCGTGGTATCGGTTCGTTTGGTTCTACTGCACCTTTGTATGTTATCGACGGCGTGCCGATGGGTACTTCTATTCGAGATTTTTCTCCAAATGATATTGCTTCTATTCAAATTCTGAAAGATGCTTCTGCCGGAGCTATATATGGTTCGCGTGCTGCCAACGGCGTTGTGATTATTACAACAAAGCAAGGTAACAAAAGACAGCCGTTAAAAATTGATTATTCCGGTTATTTGGGCGTTGATTGGGTAAGTAAAAATGTTTATGAAGTAATGGATACTAAGCAGTTTGTAGAATATATCCAAACAGCTGTTAAAAATTCCAATTCTTCTCTTCCAAGTGGTTATGACCCCGGTAGTTCTAATTATTTCTTGCATGATAACAATTATATAAATACCGATTGGTTTGACGCTGTTTTCAAAACCGGTCTTCGTCAAAATCAAAATCTTAATTTGTCGGGCGGTTCTGAGCGTTCTACATATAATATCGGGCTTGATTATTTTGATCAAAAAGGTTGTGTAGAAGGTACAGGACCAAATTATAAGCGTTATACAGTTCGTATCAATAATACAATGGATCTCAAATTCTTTAAATTTAAGACCGGACTTGTATATTCGCATTCTGACCAAAACAATATGTCAATCTCCAATAGCAACGAGTATATCCAAGGTCTTAGCGGAGACCAAGGCAATTTTATGTCTTCTATACTTGTAATGCAACCTACAATTAAGGCAGTTGACGAAAGTACATGGGTACTTGATGAGATTTACAGTGATGCGTCAAATTATCCTTACGATGCTTACGGTTACGGTGTTTATTACAAGGATATTCACGGTGAAATTTCTCAGTCTAATCCGTTGGTGCTCAATAATATAATTGAAAGAAAATATCAAGTTGACAAAATTGTCGGTACAGCAAGTATCAATATTGATTTGCTCGATATGTTACAAAAAAAGTCAAAAGAGCATCGATTTTCTTATAATCTTAATTTGTCATACGCCAAAACATATTGTAAGGATTTTGTATGGGTTCCGTCATGGTATCAGTCTGAAAAAATCAAACAGACCGTACAATCATCAAAACTTGACGAAGGTTACAGACAATATTCTGACGGTTTGATTGAAAATACACTCAATTATGAAGGTATTTTCGGGAAACAGCATGTGGATGTGGTAGTCGGACAGACATTTCAATCTGAATTTTATCACACATTGTCGGCTTGGGGTTACGAGTATAATGCTCCTATCTATCAAACAATTACAACCGCAAGCGACCGAGATGCTAAATCTTATTCTGACGAACATACTTTGGCGTCTTATATCGGACGTTTTACATACGATTTCGACAGCAAATATTTGTTGCAAGCCACTGTACGTCGTGACGGTAGTTCCCGCCTTTCTGAGGAAGACCGTTACGGATGGTTCCCGTCAATTTCTTTAGGTTGGAGAATCGACCGTGAGAATTTCTTTACGATAGAACGTACTCTTATCAATCTTTTGAAAATCCGTGCTTCATACGGTATTCTCGGTAACGAAAATATCGGTAACTACAAGTATATGAATACGATGTCAAGAAACAATTTTGCGTATTCATTTGGTGGTACAGTTGTTTACGGTTCTGCGGTTTCTACATTTACCAATACTGCTATTGCTTGGGAAAAGAAAAAATCTACTTCTTTAGGTTTTGACCTTGGGATGTATGACAATACAATCGAAGTTACATTTGAGTGGTACAAAAATGTTTCAGACCAGTTGCTTTACGATGTCCCCGTACCTGTAACAGCCGGTGTAAGCAACGAAAATGTTACAATGAATGCTGCAAAAATGGAAAACAGCGGTTTTGAATTGTCTGCTACATATCATAACACCAAACATGAATTGAAATATGATGTGTCTTTCAATGCCTCAACTCTCAAAAACAAAGTAGTTTCTTTGGGTTTCAATACTGAATATTTAACAAGTTCTTATTATACAAAAGTAGGTGAGGAGCTTGGACAATTTTATGGTTACAAATTGTTGGGACTTTTCCAAACACAAGAGCAGCTTGACGCTTGGAATCAATACGCAGAAAATTTTGGTAACAGCGAATATCAAGTAGGCGCAAGAGTAGGAGATTGTTTGTACGAAGACCTCAACGGTGACGGACAAATTACCGAAGACGACCGCGAAATCTTGGGTTCCGGTATGCCGAAATTCAATTTTGGTCTCGGCGGTAAAGTTGAGTACAAAAATTGGGATTTAACAATTTCAACATACGGCGTTTTAGGATTTCATGTTACCGATCAGATTTACAATTCAATCACAAGTTGCTATGGTGTAGGCAACAAAGATCCGAAAGTGATGTCAAGCGGTCAACCTAATGTTTATTATTCAGCAACCGAAGGCGGACATACAACATTGCGTTGGAATGATATGATGTCAGACAGAAAAATTCAGAATGCAAATTATTGGAAAATTGCCAATGTAGAACTTGGTTATAATTTTGGTGACTTGTATAATGGTGTAGTATCAAATCTTAGAGCATACATCAGCGGACAAAATCTCTTTACATTAACAAAATACAAAGGATACAATGTTGACTATGTTCCGGGTACATTTACTCCCGGTCTCAACTATTGTTCGTTCCCGACACCAAGAACAGTGATGTTTGGTCTTCAATGTTCGTTCTAAGTTTTGATTAATAATTTGTCTAAATTTTTAAACTGAAACAATTATGAAGTTAAAAAATATAATATATGCAGGTTTGGGACTTGCAACTATTTCGGGCGCAGCTTCTTGTGAAGACCGTCTTGATATTGTAAACCCGAACGAGCAGACAACTGAAACTTTCGGTAAAAATGCCGTTGAATTAAACGAAGTTGTTTTGGCATGTTACAACAGAATTCGTATTGAAGGTACTTTTGCAAGAGTAGGTTACCTTTACGATGTAGTAGCAGGCGATGAGGTAAATTCGTATTCTGACAACGATTGGTGGAGATCTTATGATTATTTTACATCAACACCGATTTCAAGCGAACCGTGTTGGCCGTTTCGTGATTGGTATTATACAATCAACACCTGTAATCAAGTGCTTTACTATCTGAAAAATTCATCTTTGGAAGAAACAAGCGATGTTTACAAACGTGCCAAAGGTCAAGCATTATTTATCAGAGGTTTGGCTTATTACGAACTTGCATGTTATTATCAAGATGTTCCGTTGATTACTGATTATCAAGTAAAAGAATGGAACGATTTGTTTGTAGAAACAAATACACAAAACGAAGTGTTCGACCAAGTGGAAGCCGATTTCAAAGATGCCATGACACTTCTTCCCTCAAGAGATATCGGCGGAGAATGGGCAAAGGGACGTGCTACATGCGGTGCAGCAGCCGGATATTATGCAAGAGCGTTGATGTTCCGTCACAAATTTGAAGATGCTCTTACTGTTTTGAAAGACATCATCGCGGGCAAATACGGTACATATTCACTTTGTGCTGATTATGGTGACAATTTCAGATCTAATATTGAAAATACTGCTGAATCATTGTTTGAAGTTCAGTTTTTGGAGTACGGTGTCGGCGGTAGCGATATGGAATGGACACCTGTCAATAATACAAAATCATCATCACAAGGTCATGCCCTTGAAACTGTATTTTCAGGCGGTAAATATGGCGGCGGATGGGATGATTTGGCGGCTACTCCGTGGCTTTATCAAACATTCAAATCTCAAAAAACTACGAGCGGTACTGTAGATCCGCGTTTGTATTGGACTCTTATTACGTATGAACCGGATTACAACAACATGAGCGGTTTTGAAAACAAAGCATACACATTGCCTGTTACAAAACATGTTACAACCGGAAGTCACAAAGGAATTGCTATTGCAAAACATACTACAGCTCGTGAAAACATGTATCAAGTAATTCCGGCGTCAGGTCTTAGTTGCGGTGTTAATATTCGTTTGATGAGATATTCAGATGTATTATTGAGAGCCGCAGAATGTGAAAACGAAATCAACGGACCTACTGTAGATGCTATTGAATGGATAAATCAAGTACGCAGACGTGTAAATCTGCCGAACTTGAAACTTTCTGATTTTCCGTCTGCCGATGCCTTGTTTGAGCAAATTGCCAATGTAGAACGTCCTACAGAATTTGGTTGCGAACATGGTCGTACTCAGGATATTATCCGTTGGGGATGGTTGTATAGTGCAGATCGTTTGGCACAACTTCGCCGTCATGCAAGTACATATTGGTATCAAACCGGTGTTTATGAGCAAAAGTTGAAAGAGTACAAAGAAGAAGTAATGCTCAACGGTTTGGCAATCGACGAAGATGCCGCTGATAAATTGCTCGATGCTAACAAAGGTGCTAAAAGAGAGGAAATTAAGAGCGATTACGAAAAAACTATAGTTGGAGTATTGCCTACATCGTTGTCTGTGGCTGACGACGATCCTTTTTCTCATTGGACTCAAGGTCGTGAATATTTGCCGATTTATCACGCTTATCGTGAAACAAATCCTAAATTGAAAGGTAATTCGGCAAACAACAAAACTTCCAACGAAGGTTTTTACATGGGTTACGAAATTCGTCCTGTAATTTTGGGAATCGGTGTAGATTATGAGGATTAGTAAAAAACTTTTTTTAATTGCACAATTATGAAATTTATCAATATATTATCAACAGCATTAATCGCTGCAACTGCATTTTCAGGTTGTTATAAAGGAGAACTTTATGACGGCGGTCCTGATTGGGTAGTTGACAGTATTGCCGCTATTGCTGAGCGAAATTCTACCGACAACGAGGAGGTAATCGAAGGTTTGAAGGAAGATGTTTACAATATCGGAACTGAAGATTTAACAGCTCCGTTTCAGACATTCGGTAAAACATATATCATTCCGGCAAAAGGCATTTGGAAAGCACAATTCAATCTTACAGTTTGTACTGATAACAAGTATTACAAAAATGTGTATTTCCAATTTTTGGACGAATCTTTGAGTGAAGAATATGGCGTTATCCGTTACGACAACGATCCTAACAAAAATTCTGAGTGGGGTAATTTTGACAGAAGCCTTGTAAGTGCTAATTTTACCAATACTTCCGGTGACGACGATATTGATGTAAATGTTCAGAAATTAAACGGTAAAGTTACCCTTACAGTTGACCGTTCAAACGGAGGTTTGTATATTGAAATCAACAACGGAACATGTGTTAAAAAATACACCCAAACCAAAGCATATCCGGATGCAGACGGCTCGTCAGCTCCGTTAGCTGTAAAAGTCGGTGTGGAAGGTGCTTTTGTAAAATTCCTTGGTACAACAATCGATCCTGTTGGCGGTCGTACTTCCGCAAAAGACAAAAATCCGATTAGCCTTACATTAAAAAATGTTCCCGAAAAAGTAGTATTGAAAGAAGATCTTTCTCTAAGTGATATTACAATGGATATTACAGCTACAGTAACTTTTGAAGAAGGTGTTACAAAAGAAGTTGTGGCTCAGGATTTGATTTTTAAAACCATTCCGGAGTTCAATTCTACGGGTGAGAAAAAACTTATTGTTTTGTACAACAAAACTTATAAAGGTGAAAATTTCGAGCCTGTTATGGCATACGCTGATTTTACTGTTATCAGTTTCAAATCAATCAAAGTAAAAGATTTTACACTTTATATTGACAAAAATTTCTATAATGAAACCGATATCATAAAAATTCCGAAAGCAGGTTTAAATGTAGTTGGTGTTGAAAGCAACGGCAACGAACTCGCATTTACAAGTGAATTGCTTAAAGAATTTAAATGTGGTACAGTAAAAGCTCAAGCCGGAACGCATGACGTGCATTGTGAATGGGATGGTCACAAAACTACATTTAAGGTAACTGTTGTAGATATTTCTGAAGATGATACCAAAATTTTATTCAAAGGAAAAGGACCATTTACATCTGAGGTATTGAATACAAATCTTACAGGTGTTGTAAAATTAGGAAACAATTCTTATTCAAAATTCAGTTTTACAGCAAAATCTTTGGGAGACGGAAATGCATGGTTTAATCCGTTGTTTGAATTTAAATCAAATCCGGAAGTTGATCCTGTTATATATTACTCGACATTAAGAACCGATGCATACGGTTGGACTGCCGGTTGGGATATTTCACCTACTTGGGATTTCAATTACGATGATTTAAAAGCTCTTAATATTGGTGACGGTAAAGAATTTACAGGTTATTCGGTAATTACAAATTACGGTGGTACAGTTATTATGTATTTGTTACTTTCCAAAGACGAAAAAATATGTAAAATAACATATCATATCACCGCAGAGCCAGAATGTTATTTCTCAGTCGGTACAGAAAAAGCAGAAATTACATTTGATTAATTTTGTTTTGCGAATTAATAGTGGAAGCTAAATTATTATAAAATTTGTTTTAATAAGCATCATGCAGATTGAATTTATAAAAATTTAAAAGCTGCATGATGCTTTTTTCGCAATTTTTCTCCGATACTTACGCCAAATCTCCCCAAAAAACAGAGATTTGGCGTAACTATCGCCGATACTTACGCCAAATCTCGAAAAAAAAGTGAGATTTGGCGTAACTATCGGCGATTTTTTTTATATTTGCAGCATAATAAATTTCAGTTATGGCAAAGAATATTTTTCACAGTCAACCGAAATTTTTTCCTTATTTTTTCCTAATTTTTGTTGAAGTTTTTTAATTTACAATTTTTCATTTATGGATAGCAAAATCACCGTTTCTCGTTTGTACAATTTTTTGAAACAAGCTTTGTCTGAACACTTTCCCGATGCTAATGAAAATCAAATTGTGTCGCGACGCATTGTAAATTTCCTTACCGGTTGCGATGTGTCTGATATTGTTACAAATCCCGATAAAATCGTAAATCCTTGTGCGGATGTAAACGAAATTGTTGACCGTGTGAAAAAATCCGAACCGTTGGAATATATTTTCAATTCGGCTCAATTTCTTGATTTAGAATTGTTTACCGAACATTCTGTTTTGATTCCGCGTCCCGAAACCGAAGAACTTGCATTGATGATTCTCAACGATTTAAAACAAAGAGATGTTAAACCCAAACTTTTGGATATCGGAACAGGAAGTGGTTGTATTCCGATTTATTTGAGTACAAAATTCAAAAATTGCGATTATTATGCTTGCGATATTTCAGAAAAAGCAATTGCCACCTCAAGGAAAAATGCTGAAAAATATGGTTCTGATATCAATATTTTTTACTGCGATATACTTAACTATCAAGATAATACGATTCTTAATAGTTTAGAAAATTTTGATATCATTGTGTCGAATCCGCCTTACGTTTTAGATTCAGAAAAAAAGTTGATGAAGCAAAATGTTTTGGATTATGAGCCGCATACAGCGTTGTTTGTTCGTGATAATGATCCGTTGATTTTTTATCGTAAAATTACTGAATTTGCTGCAAAAAAATTGAATAATGGCGGTAAATTGTATTTTGAAATTAACGAAAAATTCGGTAAAGAAACGTTGGATTTGTTAACAGAATTCGGGTTTAAGAATTGCAATATTTGTAAAGATCTTTTCGGTAAAGACAGGATGTCAGTGGCAGAAAAATAAAAAATCCCCTGTTGCATCACGCAACAAGGGAAAGAAATGTATTTTGCTTTTTATGAGAACTAATTAATGTACTCTATAACCCATGTAGAGCCTTGGAGTGTGATATTTACGGTCATTGTACCGTCCCAATCGTATGATTTTGTATCAGAATTGTTTGTAACTTTTCCTTGAGCATCACCTGAGCCCCAAGCGTCAAGTGTAGAAGAAGTTGACATCCAAGCTTTTCCATCATAAATTTCTACCATAAAAGCGGTGTTTTCGATACTTTTTACAGTAAATGTTAATGTTTCGCCTGCTTTTACTGTGAAATCATCTGTAAATGAATTATCAGCTTGCCACCAATCTGTTGCGGTGAACAATTCGTCTGTGTATTTTCCGTCGCTTACTTTTACGTTTGATGTTACTTTCATCTTACCTTTTTCAGCTACGAGATGTACTTTCGGGGTAGTTTTGAAAACATCGTTGCTGCAAGTCATTTTTGCAACAGTTGTCGGACCGGAATTTTCCTGTTCGTTGTCATCAATTTTTCCTACGCGTTTGCCCCAAAGTGCAGCGTTGTATCTTTTGTGAAAACCTGCAAATACAAGTGTTACATCACCTTTTTCCCAGTCAGCCTCGCGCTCTACGCAAACAATCATAGAACCGATTTCTTTGTCTGAACCTTTGAAATATCCGCTTTCTGAAGTAAGTGTCAAATATTTTTTTGCCGGATCATACGACCATGTACCGGTTATAGGACCAGACATCGTACCGTCTTCTTTCAAAAGTAAATATTTGTTTTCAGCTACGTCCATGCTACCGTAATCGTAGTCAAGGATTATCAATTCGTATTTACCTGCAATTTCGCTTGCATCTACGTTTTTGCTGTAGCTGCCTGATTCGATATTTGCATAACGTTCCGGCAATGCAATTGGCCAAAGGTCGTCCAAATCATCCGGAGTTGCGGGACACCAAATCAATTTACGTACATGACCGAGCATTACTGCATTTGGAGCGTTGCCGCCGGCATTTTCCGGAAGTCTTGCTTGCGACATCAAGAACCAATCTTTGTTGCTCTCGTTTTGGAAAACGCAGCAGTGTGAAATTCCTACCCAACCTTTACCGTTTTTAAATTTATACGGGTGAGTTACAATCGGGTGCATTTTGTTTTTGTTGCTGCCGCCGCCGTTTGTAAAATCTGTACCTCTTGCGTCAACAAAAGGACCTTCAATGCTTTCTGAACGGAGTACGCGTGTGTTATACGGTATTCCTAGCGGATCCCAAGCCATAAACAAGTAGTAATAGCCGTCTTTGTAAATGATTTCGGGACCTTCTGAAGCTTGCCAACGGGTATCACCGTCGCGAGTTGCAATTCTTTTGCCGTAGTGTGCTTGAAGCTCTTCTGCTGTTTCAAACCACGGGTCACCAAGTTCGTTGAGCGGTTTTCCTGTAGTACCGTCCAATTCCAAAATTGCGAATCCGGAGTGCCAAGAGCCGTGTATTAAATAATGCTTGCCTTCCGGAGTTACGATATAAGTCGGGTCGATAGCATTATAATAGAAATATCCGTTCCAATCGTTTGTTGAAGAGCGTTCCCATTTGTCACGTCCTAAGTCTGTAGAAGAACATGTTACAAAACCTTTGTCTTCCCAAGCCGAAGGACCGCCTTCAGGATTTGTAGTTTCGCACATACCGATAAATGCGCGTTCTGTCCAAGAACCGTCAAATTCAGTATTTGCTTTTGCGCCGGTTTTGATATAATTGTCAATTACAATTGAGTAATACATACGGATTTTTTCAGCTCCGTTTACTGTAATTTTTCTTACAACAGGAGCCCAATATCCGAAATTGATATCTTCACGATTCAATTGTGAAAGATTCATTTTTTTTCTGTAGCTGTTCAGAGAGTCAAGACACCATTGCGGAGCTTCGTCCAAAGGACCGGGAATCCATGACCAATAAACCAAGTCATTTGATTTCTTACCTTGAAAATGTTTACCGCTTGTACATTCTTCGTGAGCATTACCGTAAGATGCGTCAGTTCCAAACATATAGTAAGTTCCGTTCCAACAAACTACTGACGGATCGTGCACGTTGGCAAGATTCCATTTATTTTTTTGTGACCAAGAGGCAAAACTTCTGTAGTCGTCACTATAAACTGTGTTAGGAATTACAAAGGAAGTCGGAATTTCCGGTTCATCATTTCCTTTGTTGTTCGTGTTTCCACTATCCGGTGGCAATACAATACCTTGATTAATTTCATCGTCGTTACAACTGATGACGCTTAAACTTGATATAATAAGCAATGGCAATACTAAAGATTTTACTTTCATCTATTTACTTTATTTATTTTTAAACTTAAGTTTGATTTTGATTTTAGTTAATTTTGCTTTAGTCTAGTAATTGTCTTTTATGCTTTGTAATTGTTCTTCGATTAGTAATTGTCATTTTCCACGGTGCAAAATTATTATAATTATTCATATTAGAGGTGGACAAATTAAAAATATTGGTGGACAAACTGATTTTTATTTAATTTTTTTCTGTTTTCAGTTGTCCACTTGATTATAATAAAGTGTGTATTTAGATGAATTTAATTTACTTTGTTTAAACTTTTATTGTTTTTACAGTAGAAACACCCGGAAGTTTTATTTAAAAATAAAAATCGGGATTTAAGTTTGTTGAAGTATGTTCATGACGATTTTTCTAAAATTGATTTATTTTTTCTGAAAAATATTTTTTAATTTTATGCCCTAAATTTTACATAAATCAATTATGAGAAGACAGTTTTTAACATTAGCAGCGGTTTTGACATTGGGATTCGGCGCGGTTAACGCCCAAAATTATCCTTATCAAAACCCATCTCTGAGCGCACACGAACGTGCGGCAGACCTTTGCAGCCGCCTTACTTTGGAAGAAAAGGCGCAGTTGATGCTTGACGAATCTCCCGCGATACCGAGACTCGGCATTAAAAAATTCTTTTGGTGGAGTGAGGCTCTTCACGGAGCAGCGAATATGGGCAACGTTACAGTTTTCCCTGAACCCGTCGCAATGGCTTCATCGTTCAACCCAGAACTTTTGTACAAAGTTTTTGATGTTGCAAGTACGGAGTTTCGCGCTCAGTACAACAAACGTATGCTAAACGGCGGCGAAGATGAAAAATTTCACAGTCTTTCCGTTTGGACTCCTAACGTTAACATTTTCAGGGATCCGCGTTGGGGTAGGGGACAGGAAACTTACGGTGAAGACCCTTATCTGACTTCCGTTATGGGCGTTCAGGTGGTTCGCGGTTTGCAAGGTCCTGAGTCGTCAAAATACAGAAAACTTTGGGCTTGTGCAAAACATTATGCAGTTCATTCAGGACCGGAATACACAAGACATACGGCAAATTTGACGGACGTTTCAGCACGCGATTTTTGGGAAACTTACATGCCGGCATTTAAAGTATTGGTTCAAGACGCAAAAGTAAGGGAAGTGATGTGCGCTTATCAACGTCTTGACGACGAACCTTGTTGCGGAAGTTCAAGATTGTTGCAAAAAATCCTCCGCGATGATTGGGGATTCAAATACGTGGTTGTCAGCGACTGCGGCGCAGTAACGGACTTTTACACAACACATAAATCTTCCTCTGACGCCGTTCATTCTGCTTATCAGGGCGTGATTTCAGGAACGGACGTTGAATGTGGTTATAATTACGTTTATAAATCCGTACCCGAAGCCGTAAAACGCGGTTTACTCACCGAAGAAGAAGTTAATAAACATATTATCAGACTTTTAGAAGGACGTTTCGACCTCGGCGAAATGGATAATCCCGACATCGTTGAATGGTCAAAAATTCCTGCGTCAAAACTTTCTTGTCAGGAACACAAAAACCTTTCTTTGGAAATGGCACGTCAAACGATTGTCTTGTTACAAAACAATAATAACGTTTTGCCGTTGAAAAAGAACGCTGAAAAAATCGCTGTTATCGGTCCTAATGCCGACAATACTCCGATGATGTGGGGAAATTACAACGGTATGCCTAACTCTACGGTCAACATTTTGAGCGGTATTAAAGCAAAACAAAAAAACGTAGTTTATTATGCCGGTTGCGATTTGACATACGACAAAGTGCTTGATAACCGTATTGCTACCGAATGTAGTTTTGAGGGCAAAAAAGGTTTGAAAGGTACGTTTTGGAACAATGCAAAATCCGAAGGCGTACCCGTTACAACAGAATTTTATACTAACCCGGTAAACGTTACGACGGCGGGAATGCACGTTTTTGCGCAAAACGTTAAAATTGAAGACTTTTCGGCAAAATATCAGACGGTTTTCTGTCCGAAAACTGCTGGAGAATACGTGTTGAATGTTGAAGGTTGCGGACATTTTGAGGTTTATGTTAACGGAGAGCAAAAACACAAAGTTCACATTTGGCGCACGACACCTACCCGCACGGTTATCAACGCAAAAGCCGGCGAAAAGGTTGAAATCGAAATTCGTTTTGCTCATGTTCCGACTTGGAACGCTAACATTAAAATCGAAATAGCAAAAGAATATCCGATTGATTATCAAGATATTATTTCAAAACTTAAAGGCATTAACAAAGTTGTTTTCGTAGGTGGAATTTCTCCGCAATTAGAAGGCGAGGAAATGCCTGTTAACGCTGACGGTTTCAAAGGCGGCGACCGCACAAATATCGAATTGCCGAAAGTTCAGAGAGACTTTTTGAAAGCGTTGAAAGACGCGGGCAAAACGGTGATTTTTGTTAACTGTTCGGGTTCTGCAATCGCGTTAGAGCCTGAAACTAAAACTTGCGACGCGATAGTTCAAGCGTGGTACGCAGGTCAGGAAGGCGGCACGGCTATTGCTGAGGTTTTGTTCGGAGATGTTAATCCGAGCGGAAAACTGCCCGTAACGTTCTACAAAAACTCATCGCAACTTCCTGATTTTGAGGATTATTCGATGAAGGGCAGAACTTACCGCTATTTCAACGACCCGCTTTTTGCCTTCGGTTACGGAAAAAGTTACACAACCTTTGAAATCGGTTCAGGTAAGGTTACTAAAAACGGTGACAATTACATCGTTAGCGTTCCTGTAAAAAATTCAGGAAAAGTCTTTGGAACTGAAATTGTTCAGGTTTACATCAAAGATTTGCAGGATAGCGAAGGACCGAGAATTTCTTTGCGCGGTTTCAAACGTGTGGACTTAAAACCCGGCGAACAAAAAACTGCAACAATAACACTCACGCCGAAAGAGTTTGAATTTTTTGACCCGCACATTTACGAAATGCGTGTCAAACCCGGCGATTACGAAATCTACTACGGCAACTCGTCAAGAGACGGAGATTTGAAAAAAACAATGATAACATTAGAAAATTAAAAAAAGAGCGGGGATTTTTTTAAGTCCCCGTTTTTTGTTTTTGATGAATTTTTCTGTATCTTTGCATTGTAAACATTTAAAACGCAAATTACTATGTCGAAATATCTTGACCCGAAAGCGGATTTAACGTTCAAAAAAGTCTTCGGCGAGCATCCGAACCTCGTTTTAAGCCTTTTGAATGCACTTTTGCCGTTGCCAGAGGGCATGGAAATAAAAACTGTAGAATACCTTTCGCAGGAAAATATTCCCGAAAATCCGGGTAAAAAATATTCGATTGTAGATGTTTATTGTACCGACAATTACGGCAGACATTTTATCGTAGAAATGCAGTCGTATTGGAATTCGGAGTTTTTTTCGAGGACTTTGTTTAACGCAGCTTCGATGTACACCAAACAGTTGGACAAAGGAAAAGCGTTCGGCGAGTTGAAAGACGTTTACGCTTTGTGTCTTGTCAACGACGTAAAAGCGTTTCCGGAGTACGGCGAGGAGTACATGCAGGAATATTACATCACGAACAAAAATCATACTTCCGACATCCGTACGGATTTGTCGATGGTGTTTATTATTTTGCCGAATTTCAATCCGCAGAACCGCGCCGAAAAATTCATGCACAATCTTTGGTTGAAATTTTTGACTGAGATTGACGAAAACACTGAAGATGCAGACCCCGAACTTTTAGCAAACGCAGATACAAAAGAGGCGTTGGATTTATTAAGACGTTCAGCATTTACCGATGGTGAGATGTTGACCTACAGACAATATTGGCTTGACATTAGCACGGAAAAATCTTCACTAGAAAGAGAAAGAATGGAAGGTAGAGCTGAAGGTAGAGCCGAAGGCCGTGCAGAAGGCGAGATAATCGGTATGGAAAAAGGTCGTGCGGAAGGCGAAAAAATCGGCATGGAAAAAGGCCGTGCGGATGCAATGCGCGAAATGGCGCGTACTCTTAAGTCTTTAGGTAAAATGACTGTTGAAGAAATCTCTGCTGCTACCGGTCTTTCTACAGATGAAATTGAAAAACTGTAAAAAAATTCCTCCTTACGTTGCCTTGTATGCGTTTGTTCTTCAGATATTGAATATTTCAAAATTAGTAGTGAATTTAAATTGAAAATGCAACAATTTTTTTCAAGAGAAAGAGTCTGAAAAGTCTCCTTTTTTTTTGCATTGTTCGTTTTTTCCTCGCTTTTTCTTATGCAATATTTTTGAATGTTATGAGGGTTTGTTATCATTATATTCAAAAATATTGCATCAAAACTCTATTAATTTTAACCTACTTTTCTCATTTGGTGTTTGTTAATTTTTATTTGCTTGGTAAAACGAAGAAAAAAATGCAGTTCGTAATTGAACTTAGTTACTTTTTGTCTATTATTTATGCCAACTCCATCCATAAATTCCTGACTGTATCTGATGTCTGCCGCCGTTGAATGGCAGCGTAATTTCCGCTTTTGTATTTGGCGGGATGGCAACAGTTGCCGAACAATATGTATCTGTAATGGTAAAACTAACACTTACAGTGCCATGAGGCGTGGGTACGGAAACCGAAGCCTCCCTCAAATCACCCGGCTGAGGTGCAATTTTAATTGCCGAAAAACCAGGTTCAAGAGGTTCGATGCCCATTAATTTTCGCACTATGACATTGCCCGCCGCCGCGCCCCAAGCGTGATTCCAGTCTTGATTGGGCTTGTTTTTAATGTCCCAAGCCTCGGTGGTCATAGTGCTGCCAGAGCGTATCATATTGTAAAAACTGCGCTGTGAGGTGTCTGTAAGTAATTGTAACCCGCTGACCTCCTGATTGTTGTCGTACAAGGCATCCAGCAAAAATTGTGCGCCATACACACTGCAACCCATTCCCTTGCTAATGACAAATTTAGTAACGGTATCGCGGTTGCTATCGTCCACCATCCCAAACGCCAACGGAAACATATTGGCATGCAACGAGTTGTGCTTGCTGCCAATGGCGTCAATGTAAAGCCCCGAGGAATCTGTCAGTTTTTTGTTGATTGATTCCTTGGTTTTGAGCGCGGCATCGAGGTATTTTTTGCGGTCGGCTTCGTTGCCTATTACTTCGGCAATTTTTGCCATCAAGTCCAACGCCTTGTAATGGAAAGCGTTGATTACAGTGTTACATTCTTTCATTTGATAGCCGTCCCTTTCCGCTGGAGGCCAGTCGATTACGTCTCTTATTGCGCTCCCCTTAAAATTAACTTTTTGTAAATAAGCCTTGTTAGTAATGCTGCCAGTATGTAAAAGTCCGTCGTCCTTATTTTGGAGGAATAGCAACGTTCTGTTTTCCAGTTCGTTATAATACTTACGAATAAAACTGTCGTCGCCGGTGTACAGATAATCGTTCCATGCGATTATTAGCATTTGCATAATCCATTCGGTAGGCCACGTGGGATTTTTGATAAGGTGTTCCGCCGTATGTCGCGCTATGGAATAATGATTGTCAACACAATAAAGGCTCAATTGGTTAATCAGCACGTCGGCCTCGTATGGAATCCTTTCGCGGTCGCCGTCCACCAAAGTCCCGCAAAAAGAGGTCGCCTTCATCGTGTGTTTGCAGAGGTCCCATATCAGGTTTAGTACGGTGTCCGACGACGAGAAACTCGCCGCCTCATCGTCAAAAGGATAGTTTACAACAATTCTTTCAACGTCTTCCTTGGCAAAATCACCGCTATAACCCTCTATGCCACAATACCTAAACGGAAAAACCTCACCAATATAACTGGGCATCAAAATAGGTTTTACACCGCTTTCGTTGCCGGTCTGTCCGGTGTTTTGAGCGTCTTTGAAAAATTCCGGTTTGTAAAAACCTTTTTTTATTTGTTGTTTTATAATGGAATATTCCGCGTAACGTATTGTGCCACCGGGCTTAGCATCCACTTCATTGTTTTTAGTTTTTTCACCTAATCTGATTTTTACATCTTGAATGTCAATAGGATTTTTAAAGCAGATTTCTATTTGACCGAATGCATCCTTGCCAAAATCCATGAAAGTTTTTATGCCATTTTTTATGACGGACACTGGATTTTGACGGGTCGTAACCAAAGGCAACGTAGAAAAATTTTCAGCAAAACTCAACGGCGTGACAAATCCTTTTGCCGGAGCATAGGCAGTGCATTTGTTTTTGTTGTAGTAAATCTTCACCGTCCAATAATAAATTTTACCCGGTAGGAGTGCCTTCCCGTTGAAAACTACGTTGGTATTTCGCTTGTCTTCCACGATTCCACTGTCCCAAACATCAGCGTTGCCTTCCGTCAACGAATCAGGTGATGTTGCCACTAAAATTCTGTATCTCAGTTGGTTGACTTTTTGTCTGCGGCTTTTAATCTGCCAGGCGAAATGCGGCTGTGGCGTGTTAATAAGCGCAACTTGCATATTTGCGTCGCGCCAATCGTATGCAGAAATGGCGATGTCGGTTTTTGCGCCGTTGTTGAATACTACGTCGGTCTCCTCGATAAGTTCCGTTGACAAATTGGATACATAAACCTTCGGCATCTTTGCGCCCTGACCATATCCAACATTGTAACCTGCTGTCATGCAAATTATTAGGATGAGAGATATTATAATTCTTTTTGTCATTCGTCCTGTTGTTTTGTTTATTCTGCTAAAATTTCGGCGATTTTGACGCGCAGGGCGAGCCTTGGCACATCGCGTTTCAACTTCTCTTTTACCGAAAAGTCAAAAAATCCAAAGTCAAAAAACGTGATGTCTGCTGTCTTGATGAGCAAATGGACGCATCCGCCTTCAAAAAACAGCGCGAAATCATCCTTATAATTTTCCGACAGCCTGTCAACAATGTGAGTTATGTGTCCGAAGTCGCTGTTTGGCATGTTTTGGTTGATTGCATAACCTTTTTTCTAACAAGACAGATAGTAAAATTCGTACTTTTATTACCGAATATTTTTTCTGTAATTCGGTTTTCAAATTCATTTATAATCGCTTCGGAAAACTGTGTGAGATTATATTCCGAACCTTTGAGGATTTCAGATAATTTCATTTTCTTGGTTTTTAGATTGCGATGCCGATTAAATCTAAAAACCTCTTGGTTAGGTTTTAAACACCCATAAAAACGAAACGTGGACAAATCCTCATCCTCATTCCGGGTGTTTGGCCTAACCCACATACACAGACAAGGAATGCCCACGCAATATGCGTAGACATTCGCAACCATCTTCTGAGTATGTTTTCCTCTGAGGCCAAACTTTGGAATGATTTCAGAATAGCGGCAAACGCTAAATATTTTATTATATGTTAGTTATCAATTTCGCTGACGGTTGTCCGTCGCTTTTTTATCATGTTTTTCTTTATTTATTTTGTGTTGTAAAATTAAGGTAAGAATTTTTAAAACTCAAATTTTTTTGATTCTTTTTAATAGAAAAATTCTTTTTATTTTGATTATCAGTGATATTGCAAGTTTTTTCTTTTAACTTCTGTTTTAATTCGCAGCTGCTGCCGGTTTATGAAAAAAAAATAACTCCGGTTTTGAGTGGAAAAAATTATGTTTTTTGAAAAAAATAAATTCAACTTGCTTAAACTTTTATTATTTTTGCCGGTAAAACACTAAATATAAAAATAAAACATGATTACATTTCTTACATCAATTGTCTTGCTAGTGTTGGGATATATTGTTTACGGTAAAATTGCCGAAAGGGTAATTGCGCCCGATCCCAACAAAAAAACACCTGCTTATACTATGCAGGACGGTATCGATTATATTCCGATGCCTACTTGGAAAATTTTTATGATTCAATTTTTAAACATCGCCGGTCTTGGTCCTATTTTCGGAGCTGTGCTCGGAGCTAAATTCGGAACTTCGGCTTATATTTGGATTGTATTGGGCTGTATTTTTATCGGTTCGGTTCACGATTACACTTCGGGAATGCTTTCCTTGAGACGCGGCGGAGCCAATCTTCCTGATCTCGTTGGCGAGTATTTGGGCAATTCGGCAAAAGCTGTTATGCGTATTTTTACAATTGTTTTGATGATAATGGTGGGAGCGGTGTTTGTAAGCGGTCCGGCTGCTATTCTTGATTCTATTACACCTGAATTTTTCAATTCATATTTCTGGATTGGCGCAATTTTCGTTTATTATATCGTTGCAACACTTCTTCCTATCGACAAAATTATCGGAAAAGTTTATCCGTTGTTTGCCATTGCTTTGATTTTCATGGCAGTAGGCGTATTTTTTGCGTTGATTTTTGGCGGTTACGGTAGCAATTTGCCGGAGATTACTGATGGCGTTGCTAATACACATCCGTCAGCATCCTCATTGCCGATTTTCCCATGTCTTTGTATAACAATTGCTTGCGGTGCTATTTCGGGATTTCACGCTACACAAAGTCCGCTTATGGCGCGATGCTTGAAAAATGAAAATCTCGGTCGAAAAGTTTTTTACGGCTCTATGATTTTGGAAGGTATTATGGCGATGATTTGGGCAGCCGCTGCTATTTGGTATTATCAGGAAAATGGTCTTGAAGAAGGCAACGCGTCCAAAATTGTTGATTTTATAACAAATACATACCTCGGAAAATTTGGTGCTGTACTTGCTTTGCTTGGAGTTGTTTTTGCTCCGATTACTTCGGGTGATACCGCTTTGAGAAGTTGTCGTCTTATTCTTGCTGATTTCTTGAAAGTTGACCAGAAAAAAGTGTCAAAACGTCTTATGATTTCAATACCGTTGTTTGTTGCAACAGCCGGAGTTATCATTTATTCGCTTGCCGACAAAGACGGTTTCAATACAATTTGGAGATATTTCGGATGGAGCAATCAAGCTCTGTCTGTTTTTACACTTTGGGCTGTAACTGTTTATCTTGCAGCAAGTAACAAAAAGTGGATGTTGACATTTTTCCCGGCTGTGTTTATGACTTTAGTTGGTGTTACTTATTTGTGTATTGCTCCGGAATGTTTCGGTAAAATTATGAATCATACTCTCGGATACATCATTGGAATTGTTGGCGCATTGCTCAGCATCGTGATGTTTTTCAAGTGGAAAGCATCTTACAACAAAAAACAAGTTGAAAAATAATATTTTTTTGTAACTAGTTTTGTAACAACGGAAAACACTGAATAATCGGAAATTTTTTTGATGTTCTGTGTTTTCCGTTTTTTTTTATCATGAAATTGCATTATTAAAACAAATCATCTAATACCACTTGATATTGAACATCGGCAGAATAGATGTTTTGTTTCAAACCGTAAGTCGTTATCCAAACCGGGATAAGTCCGCAGGAGGTGCCGGATTCTGTACGAAATGATTCTATGCGGTTTCTCATCGACATATCGTCTTCTTTTGAAATTGTGTATGGACTATCGGCAAATTTTATTTCACAGACATTGATTATTTTGTCGGCTCGTTCTATCAACATGTCAATTTGGGCGTTGGGGTCTGAAGTTCGACTTCTCCACGAATAATATTCTACCGCTATTCGGTTCAGTCCCAATACATTGCGTATATTGTCTATATGCCAAAGACATATTCTTTCAAACGCCAAACCGTTCCAAGTGTTGATAAGTGGTGTTTTTTGACGGTCTTGCCAAAATGTTTTGTTTTGTGTTTTTTGAGAAAATGTCAGATGAAAAAGCGTGAACAAATCAATTAGTTGATAGTAAGCATCGCGTTTTTTTATTTTGCCTCGCGACTTGCCATAAAAACATCTTATTAAATTGCTATGTTCCAAATCTTCAAGAATTTGGGTTAGTTTACCGTTTTGAGGAAGTTTGGTAGCCTCGGAAATTTCAGAGCGTGTAAGTCCGCTTTTACTTTTTGCTAGGGTTTCGATTATTTTCATATACGGTTCGGGATTGCGGAAAAGCGAATTATAAAGTAGTCGGTATTCGCGGTGCAGTTCGCCCGTTTCGTTGAAATAAAGGTCATCGATATTGGCGGCGAGTGTTTTTTGTTTGTCCAAAAGATTCAGATAATAAGGTATACCGCCAAACACCATATAAGTTTCGGCAATAGTGCGGCGAGGCCATTGTATATGTTTGAATTTTAGAAACTTTTCTGTTTCAGAAAGTGAAAATTGTTGCAAATAGATATTGCCGGTTGTCCGGTTATGAAGTCCGCCGTGATTGTCGATGATGTTTCCGACAATCCACGAAGTGGCTGAGCCGCATACTATTAGAAGGATGTCGCGGCGGTCGGCAGCAAACGAGTTCCAAAAATATCCTAATGCTTTTACAAAGTCGGTTTTCGGGATATCAAAACAAGGTATTTCATCCAAGAAAATCACTTTGCGTTTTTGTTTGTTTTTTTCTATTACTTGAGACAAATCGACAAATGCTTCTAACCAATTTTTAGGTGGATTACCTTCAAAACCGTACTTTTTTAAAGAGTCGAAAAATGCAAAAAATTGCATTTCCTTCGAGCCGTCAATAATGCCTGAGGTTTCAAAGGTGAATTTTCCTTCAAAGTACTGTTTGATGAGATATGTTTTGCCTACACGTCGTCGTCCGTAAACGGTTATAAATTCGCTTTTGGTTGATTTATATAGTGTTAACAATCGATTTGACTCTTTTTCTCTACCTATGATGTCCGTCTTCATAATTGCTTTCTTTTGTTGGCAAAGCTAACAATTCGCCTTTAATTTTCCAAATATTACCTGTCTAAATCTGCATTTTTTTTGCAGTTTTAGACAACTTATCCGAGATTACTTGTCTAAATCTGCATTTTTTTTGCAGTTTTAGACAACTTATCCGATAGAAGTTAATGTATAATTTTTAGAAAATATCTAAGATTTTGGTAAATCTTTGTGTGTCTTTTGTTTTATTTATTTTGAGCAATCGTATGAAGGCTACTGAGGCTACAATCCCATTGTTAAAGAAAAAGATGTTATAAAAAAAGAGATTGTCTGAAAAAAATCCAAACAATCTCTTTTTATAATTGTTGTATCCTATATAAAAATGAAAAAATGCTTATTCTTCGTCACCTGCTGCCGAAATCTCTACTTTGAGAATGAAATAGTCTGCACCGTTGCATGGAATAAAAAGATATTCGAGTTTGCCGTCGGTTTTTCTTGCGATATCGATAAGGCCTAGACCTGCACCACCTTTTGATGAAATTTGACCTTCGCGCAATTGTTTTTTGTACATCGCGTTGAGTTCTTCTTTGGTTGCGCTGTTAACGCATTCCAAGGCTTGCGAAAGATGTACGATATCATGTTTTGTAACCTTGTTGGCGGTCATGATGTAGTAGATACCGTTTTTTCTTCCAATCATAAATAGTCCGTTGATGAGACTAAATTCGGTTTGGAATTCCGTGCTGTGTTTTTGCATATTTTGCAAAATTTCCACGAGTGAGTGATGAACACGGCGTTTTACTTGCTTTTGTTCATTGCTCTCTTCCATTTCCTCTTCGTTCTTCTCGGTAAACATCTTTACAACCTGATGCGTAAATTTGCCGATGTAAACTACTGATATTCCGTTGTCTATCAGTTCATCGTACAACGCCAAAACATTGTGCATAAAGTTGATGTCTAATTCCATTGACGGATTCTTGGTGCTCATAACGCAAGTGATTTCGGTTTCTTGTTAAAATTTCTTTTTAAGCTAATGCAATTAACGTGCAAATTTTGGAAAAATTTTGATAAAATACTTTATTATTTTTCCGAAATGCCGTCTTTTTTTTCTTCAAGGCTGTTTTTTAGGTCAAGTATCATCGATTTGATACTTTTCAGTGTTTTTACAATCTCGAAATTAGCGTCGTTTTTGCCTGCGCTGTTTTTCAAGTGTTGTTTGGCTCCTTCGAGAGTCATTCCGCGCTCTTTTACGAGATAGTAGATTTTGTGGAAGTTCTCGATGTCTTTTTTGGTAAAAAGTCTGTTACCTTTTGCGTTCTTTTTTGGTTTTATTATGGTAAATTCTTTTTCCCAATATCGTATCAACGATGCGTTGACGTCAAACATCTTTGCTACTTCGCCGATTGTATAAAAAAGTTTGTCGAGTTTTTGCAGATCGTATTGTGTGTTTTCAGCGTTTTCTGCAATTTCAATCTCCTCGTTTTCAAGTTCGGTGTTTTCCATAAAGGCTTTGAAGTATTTTAGTTTTGTTAATTTTTTTTTATTAGTCCAAACTCAATCCGATGCTGTTGGCGATGGTTTTGAGTTTGCTGTATTGGTTTGGTCCGAGAGTTTCAAAGAAATAATGTACCGGATTTATCGGTTGACCTTTGAAATTGATTTCGTAGTGCAAATGCGGGGTAAGTGATTTACCTGTATTGCCCACAAATCCGATTATTTCTCCTCTTTTTACTTTTGAACCGTTTTTTACTGTATACTCACTAAGGTGAGCGTATGTTGTTTTGTAACCGTTTTTGTGATTAATTATAATGTGTTTGCCGTGTACACGACCTTCGCCCCTGAATTCTACAACTCCGTCGGCTGTGGCATATACTTCGGTACCTATTGTTGCCGCGATATCCAATCCTTTGTGAAATTGCGGTGTTTTGTAAATCGGATCCAGTTTTTGACCGAATCCGTAATATATAATGCTTACTTCGGGGTCGGATATCGGTAATATCGACGGTATTTCCTGAAGTTTTTCTTTGGAGTTCATCAGCTTGTATTTCAATTCGTTGAAAACTGTTTCCTCCAATTTTAGCATTATTGCAGACGAGTCGGCTGATGTCAACATCATTTCCGACAATACTTTGTTAGATACGTTTCCTGCATATTTATCGTATCTGTTTGATAAGTCTTCTTCTATTGGTTCAGTTTCAAAAATAGCTCTGTACAAGTCTTTGTCACGCTGTTTGATATCCTCCATTACTTTGTCGGCTTGAGCGTATTTTTCTGATAATTGAGTGTATTCCTGTTTCATAATTTCGTTTTCCCTCTCAATTTTTTTCTGTTTAGGGGATTTAATTGTGTACGAAATTGTAAGGAAAACTACTAAACCAATAACGAATGCCCCGATAAGCTGAGTGACAAGACTGATTAAAAATTTGCGACCTTTTTTGGGGTCGGCCTTCTCAAATGACAGTGAATCAGGGTCAAATGTATAATTGTTATCTGACATTTTTTTCCATTTATTGATTTTACAAAGATATGAAATAATTTTTTTTCTAAAAAAATTTTATAGCTTTAATTTTTCAAAAAAAAATAATCGTTTGTAAAAGTCTGAAAATCAATATTAATAAAAAAAGTTATGAAAAAAGTGCGAAAAAAATTTTTCTATTATAAAAAAAGTCTTTAAATTTAACTTTCAGAAAATATAGACAGAATTTGAAAAAGAATGGCATAAAAAATGCAGTTAAATTTTGTCGTAGAGAGGTACTTCGGTATATTCTCTTAATGGACCTCAAAATATTTTAACATATTGAAAACGAATAGATTATGGAATGGAAACTAAAAACAGACGATGTTAAGAAACATTACCGGGAATATGATATTTCCGGCGATATTTCGGTACAAAATATCGAAGTATTGGTTGACGAGATGAAAACCTGTATTACAGATTGTGATCATTTAGTTCTCAATTTTAGAGGCATTACGGGCTTTGATACCGCAGCCTTCCAGTTCTTTTATTCGCTAAAAAACAGTTTTGTACGAGATAAGAAAAAATTAGTTGCGAATTGTAACCTTTCTGCTGAAGTAAAACAATTATTGAAAAATGTTGGAATAGAAGATTTGGCACAAGCCATTTCTTTCGACAGCGAAAAATAATGCAGTTTGCACTTTATTTTATTATATTGCAGATAATTTTTTTAAACATAAAACACGATAACAACAAACCAAATGGCAAAAACAATTCTCATTGTAGATGATTCGGAAAGTATCCGCGAAGTTGTAAACTTTACACTACAGAACGCTGGTTTTGAAGTATTTGCTGCTGGTAACGGCAAGGAAGCCCAAACTTTCTTGGACGGTCGTACCATCGACTTGGTAATTACCGACCTTCACATGCCCGAAATGGATGGTATTGAACTTATCAAATACATCAGGGCTACAGCCGGTTATAGTAGAGTTCCAATTCTGTTTTTAACAACAGAGTCTCAGCTTGCCAAGAAAATTGAAGCAAAGGATGCAGGTGCTACAGGCTGGATTATTAAGCCTTTTGTACCGGCTAAACTTTTGGCTGCAATCAGCAAAGTAATCAGATAATAGGGTTTCGTTTGTTTTTTTTGAAACCTTGTGATTGAGTGTATTTAGTAGTAAAGTAACCAAACCCAAATCAACGATGGATAATTTTCAGAAAAAATTCTTGGAAGAGGCTTCAGACCTTATCAACCAATTGGAACAGGCGTTGCTGACATTGGAACAGGATACCGAAAATCCTGAACTTGTGGACAGTATTTTCCGTATAATGCATTCTTTGAAAGGTGGCGGCGGGATGTTTGGGTTTGACAACATCACTGCTTACACTCACAAACTCGAAAACATGTACGACCTCGTGCGGCAAAAAAAACTTAAAGTTTCCCGCGAGATGTTGGACATCACTTTCGATTCTGCCGACCATGTAAGAAGTATGCTGAACGACGACGGCTCCAAAACCGCTGAAATCAAAAACAACGAGGTAATTCTCAATAATAGAATCGATAATATCCTCAGTGGAGCATCTTCCGGCGATTTCAAGGATTTAAAAACCAACGATGAAGTTACAGGTAATTCCGATGTCGTAACTTATTATGTAAGGGTAAAACCTTACGAACACATCCAAAGGAATGGTACTAACCCGTTCTTGCTTATTGATGAACTTGTTGGTCTTGGTAAAAGCAAGGTTAACATCTTCTATTCTAATATCCCTGATTTTGAGAATTTCGTTTTCGACGACACTTATATTTATTGGGAGATAATTATTGCTACCGATAAAAATGAAGATGCCATCAAAGATGTTTTCATTTTTGTGGAAGATGATTGCGAAGTCGAAATTCGTAAAATTGCAGATAGAGATATTTTTACATTGGAAGGTATTGATCCTTTGCTTGTTTGCCGTCATGATTTCCCTTTCGACCTCGACAAAATCAAGTCGCTTGCTGATGCTATCACAGCTTTGGAAAAGGCTAAAAACGAATCGGTTGCAAAGCCTTCCGCCGGCGAAGAGCATATCAAGAAATTTGCAAAGGAATCTTCAATTTCTGGTATTAGGGTAGCATCCGAAAAGATTGATATGCTGATGAATCTTGTTAGTGAACTTATCACTACTCAGGCAGGTCTTAATCTTTATGCTGACAAAAACAAGGATGCAGAGCTCACTCGTATTGCCGAGAGCCTTGAGAATATCTCAAGACAGCTTCGTGATACTGCTTTTAGTATTACATTGATTCCTATTGACTATCTTGTAGTTAGATTCCGTCGTTTGGTGAGAGATCTTTCGCGTGAGGTTGGCAAGGATATTACATTTGAGGCACGCGGCGCCGAAACTGAGCTCGACAAAACTTTGATTGAAGGTATTTCTGAACCTTTGATGCACATCCTCCGAAACAGTATTGATCACGGTATTGAATCGGCGGAAGAGCGTATCAAAGCCGGCAAAAATCCTCAGGGAAAAATTATTTTGCAGGCTTATTACTCAGGAAGTCAGATTGTTATAGCCGTTACAGATGATGGTGCGGGTATGAATCCGGCAAAAATCCGTAAAAAGGCTATTGAAAAAGGATTGATTCCTGCTGATGCTCAAATTTCGGACAAGGAAGCTATCGACCTTATTTTCATGCCGGGATTTTCTACTTCGGAAACCGTTACAAATATCAGCGGTCGCGGTGTAGGTATGGACGTTGTAAAACGCAAAGTATCAGACATCAGAGGTATGGTTTCTGTAGCATCGGAACTTGGAGAAGGTACTACAATTACTATCAAGTTGCCGCTTACATTAAGTATTATCGACGGTATGCTTGTTCGTATCGAGGATGTTGATTATATTATTCCGCTTTCTGTGATTGATACAATTTTCGCTGTTGAACATACAAAGATTGAAAATTCGTTCCAAAATATCATTAATATAGAAGGTGTACAATATCCGTTCTATTATTTGAGAAACGAATTTGGTATCGGCGGCGAACCTCCGTCAAAAGAGGAAATTATCATGGTGAAATACGAGGATAAGAAAATTGGTATTGTGGTAGATAATATTACCGGTGAGTATCAGGCTGTACTGAAATCTCTCGGCAAACTTTACCGTAATCAAGATATATTCTCCGGAGCGTCAATTCTTGGCGACGGTACTGTGGCTTTGGTACTTGACACTCATAAGGTGATTAACAAATTTACAAAATACAACGAACTTTAATTATAAACCTATATAAAAATATGGAGCAAGAAACTAACTCATATATTTCCTTTATGCTTGGCGAAGAGTATTTCGCCATCAATGTAGGACAGGTTTTAAACATTCTTCAGTTGGTGCAGATCACAAAGGTTCCAACTGCCCCTGACTATATGAAGGGTGTTATCAATCTGCGCGGTACTGTATTACCTATTATCGATATCAGAATGAAATTCGGTATGGAACCTATTCAGTATAAGAGAGATACTGTAATTCTGGTATTGAATGTAGAAATCGAGAATGAAGTTGTTAATGCAGGTATTTTGGTTGACTCTGTTAAGGAAGTGTTTGAACTTCAGCACGATGAAATTCTTCCGCCTCCGGGTATCGGAGCAAAATACAAATCAAAATTCATTGACGGCGTTTACAAGATGTCGGATGAAAAATTTGTAATGCTTTTGGATATCGACAAAGTATTCTCAAGTGATGAACTTGTAATGCTTCAGGATACAACAGAATCAGAAGAGTCAACCCAGGCAGAAAAAATTGAATAATAGTTTATTAATTATTAACTCTTAACAACAATGACGCAACCTAATCCAATGGCTTATTATGATGCGAAACTCTCGGATAAGGATTTCGCTCGTTTAAGCAAATTTATATTCCAACAATATGGAATCAAAATGCCTGAAGCTAAGCATATTATGCTTCAGAGTCGTTTGCAAAAAAGGCTTAGGGCATTGCAGATTCCGTCTTTTTCGGATTATGTTGATTATGTTTTTTCACCCCAAGGGGAAGCCGAGATTATTTCCATGATGGATGTGGTCTCTACCAACAAGACTGACTTTTTTCGTGAAAATCAGCATTTTGAGTATTTGATGGATACTGTTTTGCCTGAGATTTACGAAGTAAAAAAGCAGAATTTTGTAAAAGTTTGGTCGGCTGGATGCTCTTCGGGTGAGGAACCGTATACATTGGCGATTGTTTTGTCTGAATTTGCAAAGAAGTGCAGAGGTTTCGATTTCCAAATTTTGGGTAGCGATCTTAGCACTATTGTTTTGGACAAGGCTGTTACGGCAATTTATCCGGAAGAGCGTGTTGATGTTATTCCTATGGATTTGAAAAAGAAATATCTTCTCAAGTCCAAAGACCGGACTAAACCTACGGTAAGAATTGTGCCTGAACTAAGGGCAAAAGCCAGTTTTATGCGTCTGAATTTTATGGACGAAGTTTATGACGCGCCTCAAAATTTTGATATTATTTTTTGTAGAAACGTGTTGATTTATTTCGACCGTGTTACGCAAGAAAAAGTTATCAACAAACTTTGCAGGCATTTGAAACCCGACGGCTTTTTCTTTCTCGGACATTCTGAATCGGTTACAGGTATTAGTGTTCCGCTCAAACAAATAAAACCTACTGTTTTTAGAAGAATATAATATTTAGCGACTATATATTTTTTAGAGAGACTACAAATTGAAGTTTAAAAAAAAATAAGACAATAATTTTAACTATGGATAATATTCAGTCACAAAATATAACCGATGAAGTATTGTTGAATGAGCTTAGCAGCAGAATTGAAAAATACAAGAATGCTGTTGAATCGCTTAATACGCTCAACAAGCAGTTGCTCGATCTCAACAAGAAACTTTCTGAATCGGAGGCAATGAAGTCACACTTCATTTCCAATATTACAAACGAGATTATCAATCCGTTCGCATCTATACTTGGATTGTCCAAAAGTATTGTGGAGTGTCCCGATACCGATGTCAACAGAATGAAACGTATGGCATCGCTTATTCATAGGGAAGCATTCAGTTTGGATTTCCAGTTCAAGAATATTTTTGCAGCTGCCGAAATTGAGGCCGGTGAAATCCAACCAATAATTGCAGTTGTAAATATTGACGAATTGATAGCAAGTTTGTTTGAACAATATTCTCGTGAAATTGAAATTAAGCGACTTGTAAAGGTTTGTAAAAATCTTAATCCTGACGGTCAGCAAATTTTGTTTAAGACCGACCAAGACAAACTTCAGGTAATTTTATCAAACTTGCTTTGTAATGCCATCAATTTTAACCGTCCGGACCACAAGGTTGAAATTTCGTTTGGAACCAACGAAGCAGGCGAACTTTATATTAATGTTATAGACGAAGGTTTAGGAATTTCTCCGGAAAATCAGAAAATCATTTACGACAGATTCATGCGTGTAGACACTGGAATCAATTCCATCAACAGAGGTCATGGTTTGGGACTCTCTATTAATAAGGCGTATATCGACCTTTTGGGAGGCAGACTTGAACTTGAAAGCTTGGAAAACAGCGGCTCAAGATTTACTGTAATTATTCCGGAATCGCAAGAATCTAGCTCAGATTATTCTGACGAAGGAAACGAAGTTTTCTTCGGTGATAGTGAATTGGAAATGTTCTAATAACCTAAAATCTATACCTATGACCAGACACTTTTTATATCCTTCAACTATGTACGCATCGGCACAGCCAAGCGAAGTTACTACAATTTTGGGTTCGTGTGTTGCAGTATGTTTGTGGGATAGAACTGTAGGTATTGGAGGCATCAACCATTATATGTTGCCGACTTGGAACGGTATGGAATTGGCATCGCCAAAGTATGGAAATATCGCGATTGACAAGTTGGTGGAACGTATGTTACAACTTGGTTGTCATCAAGTAAATCTTGTTGCAAAGGTTTTTGGTGGTGGCGAAGTTATTGCTGTTTCTTCCAATATCATGCATATTGGTCAGCGAAATATCCTTGTAGCAGAGGAGATGTTGGCTGACAAAAAAATTCCTATTATTGGACGTTCTACCGGTGGTAATAGTGGTAGAAAAATTATTTTTAATACCCACACCGGCGAAGTTCTTCAATGTTATATCAAGAGTAGTATGAACAAATAATTATAAATTGTAATTATGTCATTGGAAAAAAAGATAATACGAGTATTAATTGTAGATGATTCGGCTGTAGTAAGACAGACATTGTCGTCAATTTTGGAGGAAGATCCTAATATAGAGGTAATGGCTACTGCAAGTGATCCGTATATTGCAGCTAAGAAAATCCAGTCAGAAGTTCCGGATGTAATTACCTTGGATGTGGAAATGCCGAGAATGGACGGTATCACATTCTTGAAAAAAATTATGACTCAGCATCCTATACCGGTGCTGATAATTTCGAGTCTTACCGAAGAAGGCAGCAAAACAGCTCTCAAGGCGTTGGAATATGGTGCTGTAGACGTGATTGCCAAACCGAGGATGGACACAAAACAGTTTATTGAGGAATCAAAAATCAGACTTTGTGAGGCTGTAAAAGCAGCTTCACAAGCTCGTCTTATCAGACATACACCTTCGTTTATGAAGGTAGAACCAAAACTTTCTGCTGATGCTGTTATCCCGAAAGCTCCAACTCTCAGTATGATAAAGACTACCGAGGTTGTGATTGCAGTGGGAGCTTCTACCGGCGGTACTGAGGCGTTGAGAGTTTTCTTGGAAGCAATGCCGGTGGATTGTCCGGGTATTGTGATTGTGCAGCACATGCCGGAAAATTTCACCCGTTCGTTTGCCAACCGTCTCAACGATCTATGCAAAATAAATGTAAAAGAAGCCGAAAATGGTGATTCCGTATTGCCGGGTCACGCATTGATTGCTCCGGGCAACAAACATACATTGCTAAAACGTTCAGGAGCAAAATATTACGTGGAAGTAAAAGAAGGTCCGCTTGTAAACAGACATCGTCCTTCGGTTGATGTATTGTTCAGATCTACAGCACGTTATGCAGGAGCTAATGCAGTTGGTATTATTATGACCGGTATGGGTGACGACGGTGCAAGAGGACTTTTGGAGATGAAAGAAGCGGGAGCAAAAACAGCTGCTCAAGACGAGGCTACATGCGTAGTTTACGGTATGCCTAAAGAAGCTGTGAAACTTGGAGCTGCCGACAAGGTACTTCCTTTGGATAAACTTGCTGCATTTGCTGTAAAGCCATTTTAAAATTTGGTAATTTCAGTATTTAGATTGCAATGATAGACAAAAACAACAATAAAACAACTTAACATGGCAAAATTAACAGTTTTAGTTGCAGATGATATTTTCGCAAACCAATTTTTATTGGCATCGATTTTGGAAGAGATGGATTGTAATATCCGTACTGTTTCAAACGGTAGGGAAGTATTTGACGCGCTTGAAAAAGAAAAAATTGATATCATTTTCATGGACATCGAAATGCCTGTGATGAATGGTATTGAAGCTACTAAAAAATTAAAATCAGATTTCAAATACAAAGCAATTCCGGTTGTTGCGCTTACGGCACACAATTTGGAAGATTTTTCATCAGATTTTGACAACGCAGGCTTCAACAGCATATTGGAAAAGCCATATTCTTGCGAACGAATAGCAGAAGTGTTGGAAAAACTGAGAATTGTAAACTAATTTGCGAAATCTTTTTGTTGGTAACAACAATTTTAATATATTTGTGAGCGCAAATATTGCAGAGAAGTAGTAAAAAAACATTTTGATATGAAAAAGAAAACTCAGACAAATGTCGCTTATTCATATACCTTTATAGGTTTTCTGATTGGTACGGGACTTTTGGCCATTATCGTGTTTTTGGACATGGTTTTTGAGAAAGATCCTATATCATTCGACCTTATTGTAAATACATTTCACGACAATCCGGCATTGTGGGTGAATGTATCATTGCCATTTTTGTTTGGTGTTTTCGGATATTACACTGGTAATGAGCTGCAAAGCAGAATTGCCGACCTCAACGATGATATCAACAGCGAACAAGCAAAGTCAAGAAAAATATTTGACTTTGTTGAAAAAATCCGTCAGGGTCAAACCGATTTCCAATACGAATTTCAGGAGGGCGACGAAATCGGTAATTCTCTTATCAACCTTAGAGACGAGTTGAAACGTAGTCAGGAGGAAGAAGATGCTCGTAAAAACGAAGATAAACAACGTCACTGGATTACAGAAGGTTTGGCAAAATTCGGTGCTATCTTGCGAGAAAATATCGGTGATATCGACAAACTCTCCAACGAGGTTATCATGAACCTTGTACAATATGTTGATGCACAGCAAGCCGGATTCTTCCTTTTGCAAGAAAAAGACGGCAAGAAATTTTTTAATATGACTGCATCTTATGCTTACGGTCGAAAAAAATACCCGAATAAAGAAATAGAGTGGGGTGAAGGTCTTGTTGGAGCTTGCGCACAAGAAAAGAAAACTATTTTTATAAAAGAAACCAAAGAAGATTATGTAAAAATCACTTCCGGTTTGGGAAAAGCAAATCCGAGAAGTTTGGTAATTGTTCCTTTGAAATTCAACGACGAAATCTACGGTGTTGTAGAAATTGCGTCATTCATTAAATATCAGCCATTTGAAATCGAGTTTATAGAACGTGTTGCTGAGTCTATCGCATCTACCATTTCAAACGTAAATATCAACATGCGAACCGCTCAACTTTTGAAAGAGTCTCAAGAGCAGGGCGAATTGATGGAACGTCAGGAAGCTGAAATGCGTATCAACATGGAAGCTCTCAAACATACTCAGATTGAGGCGGCTAAACAGTCAGAGCAATTTATTTCGTTCACCAACTCAGTTAACCATACAATGATACGTGCTGAGTATTCTGTTGACGGATTTTTGCTTTACGCTAATACCAAATTCCTTACAAAACTCGGATATTCAAGCACTTCTGAAATTGAAGGAAAACACATCTCGATGTTTATTTCCGACAAAGACAAAGCATGGTTTAACGAACTTTGGCAGAATCTTGCTTCGGGCGGTAAACACTTTGAGGGCGATATGAAACACGTTACCAAGTCAGGTACTGATGTTTGGACAATGGCAACATACGTTTCGGTTCGTGACCATCAACGTAAACCTGTTAAAATTCTTTTCCTTGGTATTGATATTACCGAAAGTAAGAAAGAAAGTCTTGATTACAAGGGACAGATTGATGCGTTGAACCGTTCTACAATGAAAGCCGAATATGGTCCGGACGGTAGAGTTCTTGAAATGAACCACAAACTTACTGAAATCCTTCAATACACTCAAGAAGAACTTGTTAAACGTACAATTTTCAATTTCTTGACTGTTGCTGATTTGGATGATTTCAAGATTATTTGGAAAAATATTATCAACGGTATTCCTTTTGAAGGTCGTCACAAATGGTTTACAAAAACCGGTGAAGAACGTTGGTTTCAAGGTACTTATACTGTTGTTCATGATATGTACGGTGAGCCTGCAAAAATCGTCTTTATCGGTAACGATGTTACAGAGCAAATCCGAATTGAGGAAAAAGCTCGTGAACAGACAGAAATTCTCCGCGAACAGGAACAAAAACTTTCTCAATCTAAGGTTGAGCTTTCTAAGAAATTGAAAGAAACCCGTGAGGAAATGAAACTTCAGTTCCGCGAAGTTGAAACCGTTAAAATGCTTTCGGACAAGACTTTGGAAGGTATGTTGGATGCCGTTGTTACAATCAATCAAGACAACAGAATTACACTTTTTAATCGCGCTGCCGAAGAGCTTTGGGGTATTCAGCGTGAAGAAGTGCTCAACAAAGATATTTCTGAGCTTTTGCCGACCGACAAAATCAGTAAAGATGAAAGTTACCTCGGAAACTTCTTTAAATCAGGCGATAAGACTTTGATTGGTAAACGTACTGAAGTGTTTATCGTTGATAAATTTGAAAACAGAACCAACGTTTTGGTAACATTAGCTGAAGCCGCAATTGGTGAACGTTATTCACTTTCGGCATTTATCCAGAAAATTGAGGTTGAATTGTTCTAAATAGAAAAAATACGGTTATAAAAAATGCTATTCGAAAACTGAGTTTTTGAGTAGCATTTTTTTTGTGTAGTTGGCTACCGATGTTTTTAGTGATGTCAACAAAAATAAAAAATGCCGAAAGAAAAACTTCCGGCATTTTTTATAAGCTATTTTTGAGATTTTTATTCTTCTCTTACTTTTAGTTTTATAGGTAAGTCTACAGCGTAGCACAAATCTTCTCCGTTTTCGTAACTGGATTCATCTCCGTCTTCGTAGTACCAAACTACTACAACTTTTGAATTTTTTTCAGTTTCTATTCTTTTAAGAATAACCAAGATGTCAACAACTTTTTTCAAAGAAGTTGAATTGTAATAGTCAAAATTGATTTCAAATTCAATTTCCGGATTTGGATCTTGTTCGAATTCGTTCAGCCAGTCCATAATTGGTTCGTACACACTCTCAGTATCTTCCGGAAGTGAGCGACCCGAAATTATAAATTTTGATTCTTCTTTATCAAAAAAAACTCGTGGCGTTGTTTCTGTTGCTTCTATGTATAATCGTTCTAACATCCTTCGTTTTGTTTTTCTTGCAAAAGTAGCATAATTTTTCTTATAATTGCCAAATATTTTAATATTTTTTTGAAATAAATTCAGACTTTTGCAGTTAAAGAAAATAAATGTAAATTTTCTTTGTACTCTTGAAACGCATAATCTATTTTTACAATGCTGTCTCGAGCGATGTCAATGAGTCCGAGTCCGGAGAAAATTGTTTTGTCGTCGTGACCGTTTCGTAATATTACTTTGTAATATTCGTCAAGTTCTGTTTTGTTTTTGTCGTTCAGACTTTTGATATAGTTTTCTAATTTGACTTTTTTTGCGGGTTCTATTCCGTTTGTGGCGCTTACAGTGTAAACATCTTTGTCCAAACCCATAGAGAAAAGTCCCAAATGATAACCTTCTTCTGTCGGTTTTGCATGTTTAGCAATATTTTGTAGCATTTCCACGAGGATGTGGTAAACTTTTTTCTGTTTAACGATAGAATTTTCGCCAAAATTGTTTTCCGCCATCGAAAGTATCGGGTTGACAGCCGACCTGTTGAAGTCGCCTTTCATCGCGATAAAACGTTTGCCGTTTTCCATCAACGTTTTGATGCGTTTTGCACCATCGATTCCCAATGCCGGAGAATTGTCGGCTTCGGTGTTTTTTAGTCTGATTTGAAAATAGAAGAAAGACCTTGTGTCACTGATTTTTACAAAGTCAAAATCCAATTTTTCTTTGGTTTTTCTTACCATTTCCATAAAACCGAGACCTGCGCCGCCTTGTTGTGAAATTTTCTTGTTTTGCAAGGTTTCGAGGAAAAGTTTCTTCAACTCCTCAGGTGTCAGCGAGTTAACACGTTCCAGCTTTTCACGGGTAGGACCGATATTTGCGTTTTCCACAAAATTGCCTGTCGTGATATAATAGCTGCCTTTGGTCTTGCGAACCATGAAAATTTCGCCCGAAGTTTCGTTTTCTTCGCGTCCCAAAACACCGTAACGGAGGATATTCTGAAAACTTTCGATCATCAAAAACGACATCTTATTTTTCTTGCCTTCCGTATCGTCGGCTTGCGTCATGTGTCCTTTTAGTATTTCTGTGGCGAATCCCAAGACGGTGTTGTCGAATTTGCCGAGATAAATAAAACTCAAAGTATCATCTTTAAGTTCCTCAAACAGAGAGTTATTTGTTGTATCTTGCATAGAAAAATATTTTTCCTTGTTAATTTTCGTTTATTTACGGCATAAAAATAAAAAAATCATTACTTTTGTAAAAATTATAAAGCGATTTTTTTCATAAATTTTTTTCTGAAATGAAAAATTTATTCAACTTAATATTTTTTACCTTAATATTGTTAACAATTTCGCTCCGTGGGTATGCAACTCATAATCGGGCGGGGGAGATTGTTTATAAACATATTTCGGGGTACAAATATCAAATTACAATTTATACTTATTGTTATACGCAAACCGAGGCGGATCGTGAATCGTTGGAATTGGATTGCGGCGACGGTACGGGCAAAATTACTTTGCCGCGTATTTCTAAAAGTATTCTTGATAACAACGAAACTCTTTCTTTTAGTTATCTTTGTAAAAATGTATATGTCGGTGAACATACATTTTCCGGTCCCGGTACATACGTTCTTTACATGGAAGACCCTAACAGAAACGATGGCGTGCTGAATATTCCTAACTCGGTGAATGTAGTTTTTTCCATTAAGACTACGTTGGTAATCAACGCTGTTACCGGTAATAATTCGTCGCCGATTTTGCTGAATGCTCCTATGGACAAGGCTGCGCTCAACAAAACTTTTGTTCACAACCCCGGAGCTTACGACCCCGACGGCGATAGCTTATCTTACAGAATTGCAACATGTTTGCAGCAAGACGGTCAGGAAATTGTCGGTTATACTTTGCCGCCCGTTACTGACAGTATTTATGTAAACCCCAAAACCGGCGATTTCGTTTGGGAGCGTCCTGCTAAGGTCGGAACTTACAACGTGGCGATGTGGATTGAGGAATGGCGCAACGGTGTAAAAATCGGTCAGGTGCTTCGTGATATTCAAGTGGAAGTAATTGATACAGATAATCATACACCAATAATTGACAAAAATGCTTATTATTGCGTGTTGGCAGGAAACGAGTTGGATTTCAAAGTTACGGCGCATGATCCCGACGGCGACCAAATTCAGATGACAGCTTCCGGCGGACCTTTTGAGGTGGAAAATTCGCCTGCCACTTTTGAGGTTTCGGCAACGTGGACTACAAATCCCGAAGGTAAATTCGATTGGAAAACTCAGAAGGAACATGTAAAACGTATGCCTTACGATGTACTTGTAAAATGTTTGGACGATGATGAAAAAGTACCGTTGACAGCGTATCATTCTATAAAAATTTCCGTTGTTGCGCCTGCTCCCGAAATTGTTGAAACTTTTTCTACAAATAGTACAATAAAACTTACTTGGAACAAAGGCGGCAACAAGAATGTAACAGGTTACAAAATATACCGTCGCGACCGTTCGGACGACAATTTTTCGGTTGGAGTTTGCGAAACGGGATTGAGTTCTGAGGCCGGTTATGATTTGATTTACGAGGTAAAAAACGGTGAAGATACTGTTTATGTTGATTCAAATTATGGTAAAGGTTTGCCAAACGGATTTATCTATTGTTACAGAGTAGTTGCAGTATTTGCAGACGGCGCATTGAGTCAACCGTCGGAAAAAAAATGTGCACTTTTGCAGCGCGGACTTATTACATTTACCAAAGCCTCAGTGGATTACACCGACGAAAAAGATGGCGTTGTACAATTGGAGTGGCTTGCTCCGGCGCGACTTGATACAATCTCGATTCCGCCGCCATATTATTATCTTTTGTATCCGTATCCAAACGGTGTCAACGAGAAAACCGTTGAGCTTGAGGGTGTTGATAATACAAAATATACCGACAAAGGTTTTGACACTTATCATTCCGGAACATTTTATAGTATAGCGTTTGCCAATTACGATGCGGCAGAGCAGAAATTTAATGACATTGGAGCGGCTTCTACAACTACTACCGTGTTTATCAAAACCGCGTGTGCCGACCGTAAGGTAACGATTACTCACGAATGCGATGTTCCTTGGAAAAACGATACTTTTGTAGTTTTCCGCAAAGATCCGGGCATGACAGAATTTGATTCTATCGGTTACAGTTTGAACGGTACATACGTTGACCGAAAAGGTCTTGTAAACGATCAGACATATTACTACAAAATGAAAACTATCGGTTATTTTTCGGAAGACGGATTGCCTGAACATATTGAAAACTGGAGTCAGGAAGCTCCTGCTACTCCGGTAGATACGATTCCGCCTTGCATAATTTTCGATGTAAAATCCAATTGCGACAAGGCATTTAATTCAATCACTTGGCGCCCTGATACGGCTTGCGGACTTGGCATTGCAAAATATATTTTGTCGTATTCAAGCACTTTGGACGGATCGATGTCGGTTTTGGAAGAATTTTCGCCCGAAGTCAACAAGTTTGACCATTATCCCGAACTTGGAATGGCTGGTTGTTACATCGTAAATGCCTTGGATTCAACGGGAAATGTTTCTAACAATTCAAGAGTTTGCGTGGATTATTGTGAATATTACCGTTTGCCAAACGTGTTTACACCAAACGGCGACAACAAAAATGATATTTTCCATCCGTACCCTTATCAGTTTGTAGACCATATTGAGATGTCGATTACAAATCGTTGGGGCAAAGAAGTTTTCAATACAACAGATCCTGATATCAATTGGGACGGTACTGACAAAGATACCGGAAAACTTGTGCCGGATGGAGTGTATTTTTACATCTGTACTGTTTATGAATATCGACTTACTGGCTTGGAAACCAGAGATTTGCAAGGTTATATCACTGTTTATTCCCAGAAGGTTGAACAAAATTGAAATTTAGTATGAAACATCTGATATTTTGTCTGTTACTGATATCAAATCTGAATGCCTTTGCTCAGACTGTCACACAGTTGGACAAGGATTTGGAGCATGCTGCATATTTGGTAAATTATGATAGGAGAGAGGCGGCATTTTCCGAGTTGAACGGCTTTATCAAAAAACATCCGTCAAATCATCGGGCTTACTATCTCAGAGCAATTAATTATTACAAAGACGGAAATACAAAATCTGCTTTGGAAGACATTAATTATGCATTGAAATATCGTTATAATTCAGCAGATTATCACAAATTGAAAGGTGAAATTCTTGCTCTTTCTCAAAAATACAAATCATCGGCAGAGAGTTTTGAAACCGCATTGAGATTTTGTGATACGGCGTTTGCAAATTATTATTTCGCAGCCAAATCATATTATCTTGCGGAAGAATTTCAATGTGCGGAAAACAATATGAAAAAGTTTTTGGAACATCATCCCGAAAATGATTCCGCAAAATATCTTTATGCTGAAATTTTGGCTTCAAACAACAATCAGATCGATGCCTTGAAAATAGTAAATTCGATGCAACAAAAAGGTGCGGATTTCTATCGTTTGAGAGGTATTGTTTATTGTAAATCAGAGATGTACGAATATTCGCTAAAGGATTTGAATACTGCTTTGGATCTCAATCCCAAACTTACGGATATTTATCTTTGGCGCGGATTGGCTTACTATTTCAGCAACAAACGCGATTTGGCGAAAGTCGATTGGCAAACCGCACTCAAATATCGTCATTTCAAGGCAAATAACTATCTTGAAAAATACCGTTAACAAATAAAAATGGCAGAGAAAAAGAGAACTTTGCGAAAGTTGGAAATCTCGCTTTATAAGTTGAGACGCAAACGTATCAATCAAAAAGTAATGATTTATATGGTGATGCTGTTGATATCCGCAGTATTGTGGTTTGTCAATAAAACCGGCAGCACAATTATTACCGATGTGTATTTCCCGATAGAGTTTTACGGATTGGCGCACGACCATTATTTGTTGCCGGGAATTACTACAAATCAGGTACTTATAACGGTTTCGGGGCGCGGTTCTTCGTTTCTTACTCACAAGGGCGCGTATCCGACATTGAGAATTGATTTGTCTAAACTTGACATCAGAACTTTTCCCGATACCGATTCTACTTTGAAATTTGTAACAAATGATGATATCCGTTCTATGATTGAAAGTCAGATTCCGACAGAATACAAATGTCTGACCATAAAACCGGATACCATAATGCTTGATTTCGGACGCTCGTCTACCAAGAAAGTGCCTGTGATTGTGGATTGTGACCTCAGTTTCGAGAAACAGTACCGCCTTGCAAAAGATCCCGTTTTGCAGCCCGACAGCGTGGAAGTTTCGGGCTCTACTAATATTATGGATTCGGTACTCTGCGTAAAAACGGAAAATATTGTGCTTCAGAACCTTAACGATTCAGTTTCTGTAAAAGCAAAACTTGTGGTTCCTCATGATATTATTTGTCCGCTTAATTATACAGACGTAAAAATTTTTGTAGAAAAGTTTACAGAAAACAGTATCGAAATTCCGATTACGCCGGTAAATGTGCCTGATTCTGTTACGTTACGTGTTTTCCCTCAGACAGTTACGCTAAAATACAATATCAGTTGGAATCAGTACAACAATGTTTCGGCAGAGATGTTTTATGCAGTGGTGGATTACAGCGATTTGTTTGCGCCTGTTCGTCCTAAGTTCTTGCCAATCAGGATTTTGAGATACCCGGAAAATTTGGGCGTTACAAATATTGTACTTTCAACCGAAGGCGTTGAATATCTGATTCACAAAAATCAAAGTTCAGAAATCAAATGAAAATCATCGGATTAACGGGTGGAATCGGCAGCGGCAAAACTACAGTTTCGGGGTTTTTCAAGTCCTTAGGCGCAGCGGTATTTACCTCGGATACTGAGGCAAAAATTATTCAAAATACTCATCCAGAGGCAATTGCTCAGCAAAAAAAACTTTTTGGTGATGACATCTATCTTTCCGACGGAACTCTTGACAGAAAACGTGTTGCAGCTGTAGTTTTTAGCGATGAAACTAAGTTGAAAGCTCTTAACAACATCATTCATCCGCTTGTAAAAAAGAGCTTTGACAAGTTTTTGGAAGAAAACAAAGACAAAGATTTTGTGGTTTTGGAAACTGCAATTTTGATATCAAGTGGATTTTATAAATTTGCAGATTTTTCGGTTTTGGTAACAGCTGATTTTGAAACTCGAATCAGCCGTGTAATGAGTCGGGACAATGCAACTCGTGAGCAAGTATTGCAACGTATTAAAAATCAACAACAAGACGATGAAATTATGAAATTTTGTAAGTACAAAATTATAAATAACGACATCAATACGTTGGAGTCGCAAGTTAAACAAATTTTAACAGAAAATCGGTGAATTATTTGCTTGCAATGCAAAAGATTTTTAAATTTGAAACGTTTATATTTTGTAAACGTATAATAAGACAATGAACTATTTAACAAATTAATTAGCATAACTATGAAAAAAATAACTTATATTTTATCGATGGCATTGATGCTGAGCAGTGCATTTTTCCAAGTAGCCTGCGACGGATTGCTCCATGATGACGAAGATTCAACTACGGTAGATCCAAATGGCGGTGGTGAAGTGGTTTATGATGGTGCAGTACAGAGTTTTTCTGTTCAATTATCTTATAATTCAGATAAATTGTCAAATCCGGCATCTTTAAATGCAAATACGTTAACTGCTGTAGCATTGAATAATTCAAGTGAAGCTGATTTGACATTGGTTAGACAATCTACTTTGGGATATGTTATTGCATCACCTAATGCACCGTATGTTAAAGATTTGTTGAGGTATAATCATTCAAGTTTCAATAATTCCGGTTATCGTACTACAAAAGTTATGAAATTAAATGGTGATGTATCAAATTATTCTGATGTATCTTCATTGAAAAATCTCACAGTTTCTTCCGGTTCTATTGAAAATGTGGCAGGTAAAAATCAAGTAGTAGTAAATTCTGGAGATGTAATTGCTTTTGAAACTCAAAGTGGAGTGAAAGGAGTTGCAAAAGTTAGCGGATTAAGTAAAATCACCGGAAAAGTTACTTTGACAGGATATGTTTATTACGCATCATCTGCAAAATAATTTCTCCTAAAAAAAATATTTCGAGCTGTACTAAAATCGGATTTTTTCCGCTTTTTGTACAGCTTTTTTTGTGTCTTTATCTTTTTATTCAACATCTTTTAACAACCAATTAAGACAAGCATTTTAATTTTGCAGCCGAAAAAATTAAAACCGTTATGTGGATTCCGTTCGTAATAATGTCCGCCATATTTCTTGGCGTTTATGATATTTGCAAAAAGACTTCTTTGAAAGAAAATGCCGTTTTGGTTGTAATGCTCATTAGCTCAGCAGTTTCGCTGTTGTTGATGACACCGATGATTGTTGATTCGGCATTTGGAACCGGATTTTTGAACGGTACTATTTTCGAGACTCCTCAAACCACAATGCGTAATCAGTTGTGGATTATTCTCAAAGCTTTTATTGTACAAAGTTCATGGCTTTGTAACTTCTACGCTATGAAACACTTACCGATTTCAATCGTTGGTCCGGTACGAAGCAGTGCTCCGGCTTGGACATTGTTTGGCGCGGTTGTGATTTTGGGTGAGCGTCTTAATATTTATCAATGGATTGGTGCGATTATCATTCTGATTTGCCTTTTCCTTTACGCAAATTACGGTAGAAAAGAGGGCATCCGCATCAAACATAACAAATTTGTATATTTTTTAGTGCTTGGTACTTTAATCGGTTCGATGTCAGCACTTTATGATAAAGTTATACTCCGTAGTCTTGAAATCAACCGTAACGAAGTTCAATCATGGTTTTCGTTTTACCAATTTATTATTGCATTGATTCTCATGCTGGTAGTTTGGTATCCGAATCGCGAAAAAACTGACAAATTCAAATTCCGTTTTACAATTCCGCTCATCGGTTTGTTTCTAACTATAGCTGACTTTTTGTATTTTTACGGATTGAGTCAAGACGGAGTTTTAATCGGAATTGTATCGTTGATACGCCGCAGCAACGTGATAATATCTTTCACTGCCGGGGCGTTGTTGTTTCATGAAAAAAATATCAAGCAAAAGGCTGTAATTCTGTTTGTTATATTGATTGGAATTGCTATGCTTTGTTTGCTGAAATAGCATCAAATTTTCACGGCAACTACAAGCCAATCATCCATTTGAGCCATAGAACCGCGCCAAGTTTCAATCGTGGTTTCTATTTCTGATTTTATTTGTTCCATCGGTTCGGCGACTACGATGTTCATGATTTCTATAAGTCGTTTTTGCGTGAATTTCATGCTTTTTTGTTTTACCATATTCCAACCGTATTGGTCAGCAATTCCGTCTGAAAATGCACAAAGAATATCACCTTTTTGTACTTCAATTACATTATTTGTAAAAGGAGCGGTTAATTGGTGAATTCCCACCGGCATTTTGTCGCCCGAATATTTCAAATATTCGCCGTTACGGAAAATTATTAACGGACGATATGCACCTGCAAAGTTTATTTTATTTTGTTCTGTATCGTAAATTATCAGAGCGAGGTCGATACCGTCGTGATTGGAATCGTCTTCAATCGTTTGATGCAATGCCGTCACGATTTTATTGCGCATTACATCCAACATCTTTCCGGCTGACGGATCTTCCAAAACATTTTGAGAAATATCGTTTAAGATGCTGACTCCCAGCATACTCATAAAAGCTCCCGGTACGCCGTGACCTGTAGAATCGGCTGCTACAATCATTTTGTATTTTCCTACTTTGTAAGCCCAATAAAAATCGCCTGCCACAATATTTAGCGGTTTGTAAATGATAAAATATTCACTGAACATCTCTCTAAGCATCTGATCTGTAGGCAATACGGCACGTTGAATGAAACTTGCATAATTTATGGAATCCGTAATTTGGATATTTTTTTTGAGAATGATTTGATTTTGTTTCCAAAGTTTTTCCCTTTGAGATTCAATTTCTTTTGACTTGGTAGCAAGGTCGCTGTTGCGCAAATCGAGTTCTACATTCATTTTTTTCGATTTATTTAGCAAATACCAGATGTAAAAACCGAGTCCCGAAACAATAATCAAAACCGAAATAATGATTGTTAAAATGATTTTTTGAGTGTGTTCCCGTTGCTCTTGAATAAATTTTCGATGTCGGAGTTCCTTCTCAAAATCTTGCTGAGCCATACTTTTGGTAGCTTTTATGGCGTAATTCATTTTGTTGTTGTTGAGTGACAACTCGTAAAGCATTGATTTGTAGTAATATGCTTTGGGATAATCTTTCAGTTTTAAGTACAATAATTGGTAAACTTTGTAAAGTTCGGAAGTATAATCTTTGTATTTGGCTTTGTCTGACATAAAAATTGTTTCAATAGAATCGGCGTAAATTTTTGCTTTGTTGTATTGCCCTTTGTAAATCAGCAGTTTAGCGTTTGATAAATCAATATTAAAACGGTAAGAATCGTAGTTGGCGCGTTTGGCAAAAAGGTATGCTTCGTTGATAAATTGTTGGCACGAATCCAATATTTCTTTTGGTTTTTCAACTTTGTAATTATCAATTTCATAGAGCAAAACTTCGTTGAGACTGTAATCAATTTGCATTTGAGAATAGCTGTATTCCGCTTCGATTGCCACTTCTCTTGCTTTTAATAGATATTGCTTGGCTATCAGGATGTTATGACGCTTTTTGTTAAGAAATTGACTGGTTTCAAACTCTTTTATAAAAGTGTTACCGATATTCATATAATCCTCGCTCAAGGCATTTTTGTTTTTGTTTTTTTTGTCGATTTCAATTGCTTTTTCAAAAACTTTTATCGCCTCGTAAAACATCATATTTTCGGTATTGTTGAGACCGATATGTCTGAGCGTGTTGCCTTGCCAATTGTAATCATTAATTTCAGTAAAAAGGTTCAAAGCCTTGTGATAATACTCGTCTGACTTCATCGCGTCCTGAAGCATGGCGTAATTTGTAGCGAGATTGAAATAGTTTCGTGCTTGGATATCTTTGATATTCAGTGAGTCACCAATTACAAGAGCTTGGTAAGCGTATTTAATCGCGCCTTCGTAATCGTTTTGACAGTGTTGTGCCCAGCTCAGACATTCAAGCGCAAATCCTTCGTAATAAGGTTCTTTGATTTCACGGGCAAGATTTACAAGTTGATGAGAATATTTTACAGTAGTATCTACATTGTAATGTTCAAGAGTAATTTGTTTCAGTAATTGAACTTTTTGTTTTTTGTCGTCACAGTTATTCATAGCGCAAATCAAGCTGTCCAAATAATTGTCCAACTCTTTTGATTGTGAATAAATTTTGTTGACTGTTGCAAAAAATAGCAATATGCTGATAAACAAAAGTTTCATTTTTTTATATTAGTCCACTCGAAATGCAAATCTAATAAATTTATTATTTAAGAGAAATTTTTTTTCTTAAAAAACGTAAAATCTTGTATTTAGTTTTATGCAGATATTAATCAACGGTATTTTTTGTAATGAAAAATTGTATATATTGTTTTTTTTAACATTTTATTTTAGTGTTTATCGCTCTGTATATGAGAGAATTAATGATAAAAAAGAAATAATTTTTGTAGTTAAATAATGCGGATTAGGCGGCGGAATTCGATGAAAAAGTTCAAATTCCGCCGCGTAATATTGCATTTATGAGAAAAATACTTAATTATCTTACGGTAAAATAATATTTTCAACTTTTGTGGTTGTATGTTGAAAAAAAATTTTTATCTTTACCGCTTGAAAGAATTTTATAAACATCATAATAATGGATAGTAATTTTTTGGAAGCCTTAAAACTCTTAGGAGTTGGCTTGAGCACCGTTTTTGTGGTGCTGCTTTTGATTATCGGCTTTGGAAATCTACTTATTAAGGCAGTAAACAAATTTGTGCCTGAAGAAGAAGTTCCTGCGAAAAAGCCGGTTGCACAGAATTCTTCTGCTGCAATTGACCCCGCTGTTCAACAGGCTATTGAGGTTGCTGTTCAGCAGCTTACAGCCGGAAAAGGCCGTGTTGAGAAAATTCAAAGATTGTAAAACATTAAAAAAAACACAGAAAAGATTTTAGAAAAGTAAAATGGGAAGACAAGTAAAATTTAATCTCGTTTTCAGAGACCTTTGGCAGTCGTCCGGTAAATATCAACCGCGCGTTGACCAACTTTTGAAAGTAGCTCCAGCCATTGTAAAGATGGGCTGTTTTGACCGCGTGGAAACCAATGGCGGTGGTTTTGAGCAAGTTAACCTTCTTTATGGTGAAAACCCTAATAAATCTGTTAGAGAATGGACAAAGCCTTTTCATGAGGCAGGTATTCAGACTGAGATGTTGGACCGTGCGCTCAACGGTATCAGAATGAACCCGTGTCCGGTAGATGTTAGAAAACTTTTCTACAAAGTAAAATATACTCAAGGTACTGACATCGCAAGAACATTCTGTGGTCTCAACGATCCGAGAAATATCATCCCTTCTATCGGTTATGCTCACGAGGCTACCCGTCCCGATGGTACTCACATGATTTCTCAGTGTTGTCTTTGTATTACAGAATCTCCAATTCACACTGTTGAATATTATGTGGAACTCGCTAAAACTCTTATCAATGCAGGTGCCGATGAAATCTGTATCAAAGATATGGCCGGTATTGGTCGTCCGGTAAAATTAGGTAAAATCGTAAAAGGTATCAAAGATTACAAAAAAGATATAATTGTAGAATATCACTCTCACGCAGGTCCGGGTTTCTCAATGGCTTCTATTCTTGAAGTTTGTAAAGCCGGTTGCGATTATGTTGACGTTGGTATGGAACCTTTGTCTTGGGGTACAGGTCATGCTGATATTTTGGCAGTTCAGCCGATGTTGAAAGATGCCGGTTTTGATGTTAAAGAAATCAACATGTCAGCATATATGGAAGTTCGTTCTTTGATTCAGGAGATGATGGACGATTTCTTAGGTTACTATATTCCACAGCGCAACAGATATATGAATTCATTGTTGATTGCTCCGGGCTTGCCTGGCGGTATGATGGGTTCGTTGATGACTGACTTGGAATCTAACCTTGAGTCTGTTAACAAATACAAAGAGAAACACGGTCTTCCAAAACTCACTCAAGACGAGTTGATGATAAAATTGTTTGACGAAGTAACTTACGTATGGCCAAAAATGGGTAACCCTCCATTGGTAACACCTTTCAGTCAGTACGTTAAGAACATGGCTTTGACAAACGTTATGCAGATGGAAAAAGGCAAAGAGCGTTGGTCTTTGATTGCTGATGATATTTGGAACATGCTTTTGGGCAAATCTGGTAAATTGCCGGGCACAGTTGCTCCCGAATTGGTAGAACTTGCAAAACAACAAGGTCGTGAATTCTTTACCGGAAATCCTCAAGACGAATATCCTGACGCATTGGATTCTTTCCGCAAAGAGATGCAAGACAACGGTTGGGATTTCGGTCAAGACGACGAAGAATTGTTTGAACTTGCAATGCACCCGCAACAATACAGACTTTACAAATCAGGTCAGGCAAAGAAAGATTTCGAGGCTGACTTGGCAAAACGTAAAGCAGAAAAAGCTTCAAAAGGCGGTGTTGCAATTCAGTTCCCGCAGACAGTTACAGTTGATGTCAACGGTGTAAAATATGCTGTTACAATTGGAGCTAACGATGGTACAGCACCAGCAAAATCTGCATCAGCTCCGGTAACAAAAGGCGTTGGCAAAGAGCTTTCTGCACCATTGGAAGGTAAATTCTACTTGGTGAAAAACTCAGGTGATCCGGCTGTAAAAGTTGGTGACAAAGTTAAAAAAGGTCAGACTGTATGTTATATCGAAGCAATGAAAACATTCAATGCAATTTCTGCTGAATGTGACGGTGTAATTACTGAAATTTGCTTCAAATCAGGCGATTCTGTATCAGAAGACGATGTAATTATGCGTATAGCTGCCGGAGGAGAAACAGCTCCGGCTGCTTCAGGTGACGGCGCAGAACTTACTTCTCCGCTCGAAGGCAAATTCTACTTGGTGAAAAACTCAGGAGATCCTGCCGTAAAAGTTGGTGATACAGTAAAAAAAGGTCAGACAGTATGTTACATCGAAGCGATGAAAACATTTAATGCAATTGCTGCAGAATCTGACGGAGTTATTTCAGAAATCTGTTTCAAATCAGGAGATTCGGTTTCTGAAGACGATGTATTAATGAAAATTAAATAGTAGAAACAATGGGCGACATATTAGAAAGAATATATAATATGACTGCGATTAGCAACTTGGTTGATCAACCGCAGTTTTTGATAATGTACGCTTTGGCGTTTTTGCTGCTGTATTTAGGTATCAAAAAAGGTTACGAGCCTTTACTTTTGATTCCGATTGCTTTTGGAGTTCTGATTGCGAACTTTCCGGGCGGCGACATGGGTGTCATTTCTCCCGACGGTCAGGGTATGGTAAATGTTCACGGCACGATGAAAAACATTTACGAAATGTCTTTGCCTGAAATTGCGCACGACCTTGGCATTATGAACTTTCTCTACTACGCTTTGATTAAATCAGGACTTCTTCCCCCGATTATTTTCATGGGTGTAGGTGCG
>JAFXZT010000009.1 GCA_017541145.1 Bacteroidales bacterium
GCTGACACAAATTATATTTACGCCTACCGTGGCGATGAAAAAATCGGTAAACTTTCTGTAAATACTTATAAGAAAAAGTCTTACAAAGTTGTTTTGGTGAGTGTGAACGGAGCAAAGTTACCTGATATAATCAGCTTACAAGATTCTCTAAATAAGTATTACAAACAAAGTGTTGTAAGTTTTGAAGTTGATACGGTTAATTTTTATTTACCAGAATTAATAAGTTTTTCACACGGTGGAAGTCCTTGGAATTCAGTTTACAACGACGACCAAAAGAAGGTTTTATCCGCCTATGATAAGGCAAAAACAATGCAAAACGGTGTGTATTACCTGTTTTTCATTGACAACGTAACCGACAAAAAAGACGGCAATATTTCAATAATGCTTCTGATATAGTTACTTATGATTATTATGGTTTATTTGGAGGAACACAGAAAGTTATTTATGAACTTTGTGTATATAAGAAAACCATACGTCAAGAAAAAGTATATGTAGATTTAAAATTAATAATTCAAGATTGGTATGGTTCAGACAGTGAAGATTTTATAGGACCACTTTCTGATTCACCTCGAAAAAAATATAATCAATTGTGTTTAAATGCTTTCTTTTTATTACAACACAAATATGGTTGTTCTCCGTTTAAAACAGAGGTGATATTTCATGATTATTTAGAATTTAACTTAGATTAGAATTATGTATACAGTTCTTAATATTGATGCTTATGGATATTTTCCAATGTTTATTGGGAGTTTTATTATATTATTTCTATTATTTATTCTAAAAAATAATATATTTCACAATGTTATTGTATTACTTTTTTATTTTATTTCATTTATAATCGGAGTTTTTTATAATCAGCCTTTATTTCCTGAAGAAAAAACTGTTTTTGGAACATTCTGGAAGCCTACAATTGCAGAGTTAGTCGTAAATACGTCTACTTTTATCACTATTGCTTCATTATTAATACGAACTGAATTTAAAGTTCATTCTTTTTTTATTACTATATTAAGTCTACTTTCTATATTGTTATATACTTCTGATTTAATTTATGTTTTATTTTGTGATTTATTGGGAATATATATTGCACTTATTCTTTATTTCGTTATTATAAAAATATTTAATATTAAATTGTATCTATATTGTATTGTATATCTTGTATTTGTAATATTTTGTGGAGTAAAATCAACTGACATTAATTGGAATTTTATAAATAAAGATCTTAGACCAGCTTTTTTAATTTATCTAGATTGGAAACATCTTATGCCTGAAGATTATTATATTTTTAACAATATTGAGGATTCTGAACAGAGGTTTAGGCAAATTTATGAGGTGATAAATAAGCCCTCTTCTGATATAACCTTAATTTTTTTGGAAGATTCAACAGCTGCATATAGTTTTAAAAGAAGTTCTATAGGAGTAACTTGGGATGGAGATTATGTTTATACGGATTCTAAGGTTGGTAGATTGAAGCTCCAGAAACACGATTCTCTATTAGTTGGAGATATAAAATATAAACTCGCTAATGTAAATTTCGCGATTAAAATCAACAACAACAATGAATTAATTGCTATGGGTAGTTTTAGAGAATTGTCATTTAGCGTATTATGTGCCTTTCAGAAATTTTTGGATAAAGAAATTTTTGATTTAACAGATTATAAAATATCATTATATAACAATGAAAATGTTTTTAAAATTGGTATTCGTTATTATACAAGTGATGAGTATAAATTGTATTTAGATAAATCATTTTTATAAAGATAGTTGTATTTAATAATTGCAAACATATAAAGTTATAAATGATTAAAATTTAAACGAAATAAACTCAAATGAAAACTAACCTATTAATAATCTTGTCGTTGTTGCTGCTTGCAGCAACAACCTCGCAAGCTCAGCCATACCTTGCTGCTCTCACCAAGCCTTTTTTTTTCGTGGTTTCCGTTGATTGAGATGTTTTTTTAATGAAAGTGCTTTATTAAATAGTCTTAAAAAATAATTTCGCATTTGCATTTCGTTTTTATATATACTAACTTTGTGCTAAATATTGTTAATGGAAAACGATTAAATTATTTTCTCACGTTACTTTATTGGACTAAACAAACAATTTAAAAAATGAAAAAACTTTTATTCTTGATTTTAGTAACTATATTTTCTGTTGACATTTTGTCTGCTCAAGGTTACGAAATTACAGTAAAAATCAACCATCTCCCAAATCAGGAAGTGATTTTGGGACACCATTTCAACGAACGCCTTATTCCGGATGATACTATAACGTTGAATTCGCAATGTACTGGTACTTTCAAAGGAAAACAATTGTTGCCGGGCGGTATGTATTTTATATTTTTGCCAAACCGCAATTATTTTGACCTTATGATTGACGGTAAAAATCAGAAATTCACAGTAGAAAATGATACTGTTCCTACCAAATTTCTTGAAAATATGAAAATTACAGGAAGTTTGGAAAATCAGATTTTCGTGGATTACCAAAAAAATCTCCAAAAAGTACAAGCTTCGTATCAAGAGTTGGAAAAACAAAAAGAAAAAGTAAAAAACAATTCTTCAAAAGTTGCTGAAATAGATGCTAAAGAAAAAGAGCTTTCTAAATCGGTTGACGAGATGTACAACAAACAAAAAGCTGAACATCCCGACATGTTTTTTACAAAATTTCTTACCGCTACCAAAGAACCTCAAATTCCGGAAAATTTAACCGACCAAGCTGATCGTTTTTGGTGGTACAAGGCACATTTCTTTGACAATTTTGATGTTTCTGACGGCAGATTGTTGCGTACTGCAATCTATCAACCAAAAATTGAAAGATATATTGACAATATGGTACTTCAGATTCCGGATTCTCTTATCGCGGAAACTAATATGCTTGTAAATAAGTCACGTTCAAGCGAAGAATTGTTTCGTTTTATGTTAGTATTCCTTTTCAACAAATATGCTAAGAGCGAAAGCATGGTTGCTGAAAATGTTTACTGTTCGTTGGCAGAAATTTATGTAAAAGACGCTGTTTGGGATACCGATTCTTTCAAAACCGAGTTGAAGAAAAAAATCTCAAGAAAAGAAAATTGTTTGGTTGGAAATATCTCTAAAGATATACAAATGAAGTTGTTACCTGGCAATAAAGCAGCAGTGGAAGCACTTCGTCCGGCATTGGACAAACTTGAAAGCGAAGGCGTTCCTTTGGAAAAAGCTAAGCCGGATTTTGAAGCCCGCAGAAACGATGTTGTAAGAATTCTTGATAATTTTATTAGAAATTTCGGAAATCAATATTATTCAATTCATCAGATTCAAGCTAAATACAAACTTATTGTTTTCTGGGAACCTGATTGTAGTCACTGTAAAGAAGAAATGCCGAAACTTTTTAAATTTTATCAAGACACACTTAAAAATGTAAGTTGCAATGTATTTGCTATTTACATGAACAAAAGTGTTGACAAGCTTGGTGAACTTCATCGTCATTGCGGTAAGTGGTTTGATTTCTGTGAGGAACATGGTTTTCTCGGTGTGCCGGGTTGGTACAATATGATGAACCCGTTTGACCCGTATCGTGAAAATTTTGATATCAATAGTACCCCGACATTCTATCTTCTCAATCAGAAAAACGAAATTATTGCAAAACGAATTTCGCATCAACAGGCTTACGAGTTGATTAATTTGTATGATGAAGAAGAAAAAAAAGGAAATAAATAGTCCTAAAAGTATTATAAAAAAATTATGAATTATAAATTTTGGTTGTTATTTGTATATTTTACATTGTCGTTAACTTCAGTTTTTTCTCAAGGTTACAAGTTAACAGCAAAGTTTTCTAATTACAAGCCACAAAAAGTGACGCTTGGATATTATTACGAGGAAAATCGTTACGTTGTGATAGATTCAGCACAACAAAGCGGTTCAACTGTAATTTTTGAGGGTGAAAAACCGTTGCCGGCGGGAATTTATTGCGTAATTCTCACTGCCAACAACGAATATTTCGATTTGTTGATAGACAAAGACAACCAAAATTTTTCAATGAAATGCGATGTCGCCGACATCCAAAAAACGATGAAAATCACGGGTTCGGAAGTAAATTCCAAATTCTTTGATTATCAGCGTAGTATGACCGAATTGATGAAACAGCAAAGTAAAATTGATACTTTGAAAAAATATTCCACCGATTCGTCAGAAATTGAAAAATACGACGTCCGACTGTCCGAAATCGATTCCAAATACAGCAAACTTTTGCTTGATGCTGTGGAAGCCAACAAAGGTAACATCCTCAGCGATATGCTTGATTGCATGAATGCGTACACTTTCCCCGGAAACGAGATGCTTAATCATATTAATTTTTCGCAACCCGGATTATTAAGAACACCGTTTTTTTTCCAGCGAATACGTGCTCATATTGCGCGTCATATAGAGGAAGGTCAATACGAAATAATGCGTCAAACCGACTTGATAATAAAGAAAGCGAAGGCAAATCCCGACGTATATTATTATGTAACAGGTTATCTCCTGAATTTCTACCGTACATTTTACAAACTCGGTATGAATGAGGTATTTGTACATATTGCTGACAAATATTTTTTGCCCGATACAGTACAAAATCTTTCAGCCGAAAACCGTAAAATGATAAAAGATCAGCGTGATATTTACTACTCGTCGATTCCCGGAGCCGATGCCCGAAATATCAAAGTTTGCAACATGAAAACCGACGATTCTTTGCAGGTTTTAGACCATATTAAAGATAAATTGTTTTTACTTTTTTGGGCTAACGGTTGCGGACATTGCGATAGTGCCGAAAATGCTATCAAGTATTATTACGACAGACTTTTAGCCAACGGAATTTCGGTAATTTCGGTTTGTAACGACAATCATCGGGTAGAAGAATTGAAACGAAATTCCGAGAAAAAGAATTTTCCTTGGATCGATTGTCACGACACCAAAAACAATTCACGGTATCGCGAATATTACTACGTGGTTTCCACTCCGGTGATGTATATCATCAACAAAGACGGCGTGATAGAAAACAAAGTAGTAGGAGAGGACAGGATTACAGACGCTTGTAAGATGTTTAGTAATTAGATAATTATAAACCTTTTAAAAAAAATTACATGAAAAAAGCTTATATTCTTTTAGCAGACGGTTTTGAGCTTATCGAAGCCCTTGCACCATACGATGTATTTTGCCGTGGCGGAATCGATGTAAAATCAGTATCAGTTACCGGCAACAAAACCGTGTCAGCATCCAACAAAGTGAAAGTGGAAGCCGATCAGCTTTTTGAAAATACTGATTTTTCCGATGCTGATTTGCTTTATCTTCCGGGCGGATATCCGGGTTATGAAAATCTCGGTAACGATCCCAAAGTTGGCGAACTCGTTAAAAAACATTACGCTGACGGAAAAATTTTGGCAGCAATTTGCGGCGCTCCAACTGTATTTCTTAAAAATCAAATCGCATTTGGCAAGACTGTAACTTCGCATTCATGTTGCGCAAAAGAGATGTCAGAAAAATATAATTATACCGGAAAATTTATCGAGCAAGACGGTAATTTGTTTACCGCAATTGGCGCAGGACATTCTCAAGATTTTGCCATAAAACTTGCACAAGTACTTGCCGGTGACCAAGCCGTAGCAAAAATTAAAAACGGTATGGAACTCAAATAGTTACTTCAATTTTTTATCAATAAAATGCCTGAAATACGTTAAATTTTTTAGTGTTAATTTTTTGCGTATTTTATGCATTGTTTTTTTATAAATATTAAAAAAAATCATTCTCCCATGAAATTTTTATCCTTACTGATTTTATTGTTACCGTTGCAATTATTTGCACAAGATGGTATAAAATTTACCTTTACATGTCAAGGTAAACCGTTGGAACTCAATTCAATGCAATATACTTCGGCAGCTGGACTCAAATATCAGGTTAGTCAGGTACAATATTTTGTTTCCGACATCTCGGTGCATCATACCGACGGCACTTACAAAGAGTATCACGATTTGGTACATTATGTTGACATCGAGATAAAAAATACATTGACTTGGAATGCTGATATAGATTTGCAAAATGCTGATTATATTACATTTACATTCGGATTAGATTCAGTACAAAACCGCAGTTACAGATTTAAAAATCCGCCGGAGAATGCGATGTTTTGGCCCGAATATCTTGGCGGCGGTTATCATTACATGAAGACAAATATAATGTATCTCGATTCGTTGGGACAGTACAACGCATTCAATTGTCACCTTGGTCGTGGACAAATTTATAATTCTGATAATGAGCCTGTTAGTTATATCGAAAATTCAGTAAAAATTAGAGTTCCGTATCATGCCAACGGTTCGGCGCAGCAGCCTCGATATGCTACAATCAATCTTGACATCTCGAAACTTTTCGACAAGCCAAATGCAGCCAAATTTACTGATTATCGTGGAATTATGAATAATCAAACGGCGATGTCGCTTTTCTTGGTAAACATCGCGCAAGCTTTTAGTGAGAAATGAGAAAAATTATATTGTTGACATCGATTTTGTTTTTGATTTCATGTTCAACAAAAAATCCACAAATAATCTATACGCCAATACCTTACGATATTGGCATACCGTCGTTTCCCGATTCGATGAACATCCCGGCAAACAATCCGTTGACAGTGGACGGCGTAAAACTTGGGCGTTATCTTTTTTATGACGACAGACTTTCCGGCGACCCGAAACGTCCGATGTGTTGCGCCTCTTGTCACAAGCAGGAACACGCCTTTGAGTGTGGTCCTCAGGCATTTGAAGACGGTCGCCCCCGTGGAAATTCCGGTAAAAAAACGGATAACGTGATGATGCCGCTTTTTAATCTTGCTTGGAACAATTCGGGATATCTGTGGAACGGCGCGGTTCATAAGGACAGTTTGCAAAAAACGGTTTTGATGTCGATACTTGCGCCTCACGAGTTGGACGGCAGGGCAGAAAACACAGTGAAACTTATAAAAAAAGATCCGCTTTATCGTGACTTGTTTTACCGTGCTTTTGGAACTGAGGAAATTAATATCGATTTGATTAGCAAGGCGATAACACAATTTATGTTGTCGATAGTTTCGTTTAATTCCAAGTTTGACCGTTTTATGGCAGGTGAATTGAAGCTTTCAAAACAGGAGATGCGGGGATTGATGCTTTTCACGACCGAAGGTGCTGATTGTTTTCATTGCCACGGAAGTCCTGCATTGCCGCTTTGGACTACAAATTTGTTTATGAATAATGCCAAAGATATTAATTTTGAGGGCGAAAAAGATAGAAGTTTTGTAACCGGAAATCCAATGGACAAAGGTAAATATCGAGTTCCGACGATGCGAAATATTGAGTTTACAGGTCCGTACATGCACGACGGTCGGTACAAAACTTTGGACGACGTGCTAAATTTTTATAACAACGGTTTGAAACGTTCACCGTACATCGATCCGTTGTCGATAAATGCAAATCATGGCGGTATGCACTTGTCCGACAAAGATTTACAAGATGTTAAAGCCTTCTTGTTGACTCTTAGTGATACTGCTTTTATCCACGATCCGAAATATTCTAATCCGTGGAAATAGTAAAAAACGTTTAGAATAGTTTACTAATTTTTATATATTCATAAATTTACGGTTATGAAAAGAATACAGATGTTTTTGGTGGCGATGTTGCTGACAACAATCTCAGTTACAGCCGCCGGTCCCGTGAAATTTCAATCGGGACAAAACGTAATCTACGTTGAGTTTTTTACCGAGGAGATTGTCCGCGTGACGAAGTTTCCGGTTGGCAAGGAAGCGCGGGAGCAGAGCCTTGTAGTTACCGCCAAACCGCAGGACGTCAAGGTAACAGCCAAGCCCAACTCCGTACAAAGCGCGAAACTTACGGTAAAATTCAATCCGCAGACCTTTGCACTGAGTTTTTATGACTCCAATGGCAAACTCCTCTTGTCGGAAAAAAACTTCCAACTCGAAGACCGCCCCGGCGCGGTGGAGCGCAACACCTACAAACTCACGCAGAGTTTCCTTCTCAAAAAGGACGAGCAAATCTACGGTCTCGGTACCATTCAAGACGGCAAACTCAGCCGCAGGGACGCGCATATTTTGATGGAACAGTCTAATCTTCAAGACTTTCAAAATGTTGTTCAGAGCATCAACGGCTGGGGACTTTTTTGGGACAATTATTCTCCGACCCAATTTGACGGCACGGCGGAGGGGATGCAGTTTGCGTCGGAAGTTGCCAAATACGAGGACTATTACTTTATGTATGGTGGTTCGGCGGACGGCGTAATCAAGCAGATGAGGAAACTGTCGGGTGAAGTGCCGATGTTCCCGCTGTGGACTTTTGGCTATTGGCAGTCAAAAGAACGTTACAAGAGTAGCAAAGAACTTCTCTCCGTTGTTGACAAGTACCGCGAACTCCAAGTACCGCTCGATGGTATCATTCAGGACTGGCAGTATTGGGGCAGCAATTACCTCTGGAACGCGATGGATTTTCTTTCGGAAGATTTCGCCGACGGCAAACAGTTGGTGCAGAAAGTTCATCAGAAAAACGCCCACATCATGATTTCGATTTGGGCAAGTTTCGGCCCTATGACCAAGGCTTTTAGGGAGTTGCAGCAGAAAGGACTTTTGTTTGACTTTCAGACGTGGCCTCAGAGCGGTATTTCGCATATCTGGCCGCCGGTAATGGACTATCCGTCAGGTGTTTGCGTCTATGACCCGTTCAGCGAAGAGGCACGCAAAATTTATTGGAAAAACCTCAAAACGCTATTTGACTACGACATTGACGCTTGGTGGATGGACTCTACCGATCCGGACTGTTTTTATCCGACAGCCGAAAATTACGATCACAAGGCAGGCGACGGCGACGGCACTTTCCGCTCGCTCAGAAACGCTTTTCCGCTCTGCACTGTTGGTGGCGTGTATGATGCTCAGCGCAAGGAATCAAGCAAAAAACGTGTCTTTATAATGACAAGAAGTGCGTTTGCGGGTCAGCAGCGTTACGGCAGCAATATGTGGAGCGGCGACGTTAATTCCACTTGGGATATGTTGCGCAAACAAGTTCCCGCCGGACTTAATTTTTCGCTTACCGGCAACCCGAATTTTAATACTGACATTGGCGGATTTTTCTGCAACGCTTACAATGTTATGGGTCCCGGCAGCGCACCAAAAAATCCTCAGTATCAAGAACTTTATGTACGTTGGATGCAATACGGATTGTTCTGTCCTGTGTTCCGCAGCCACGGTGCAGACGCTCCGAGGGAGATTTGGCAGTTTGGCGAGAAAGGTACGCCCGTGTATGACGCCATCGAAAAATGTATCCGTTTGAGATACAGACTTTTACCGTATCTTTACAGTACGGCTTGGCAGGTAACGAGCAACAACGGCAGTTATTTACGTCCGTTGTTCAGTGATTTTGCCGCCGACAAGAATGTCTGGGAAATGGCAGACGAATTTTTGATGGGCGACATCATCCTTGCTGCTCCGATTGTGGAGGCTCAGTACACCGAAGAAAAAATCATCAAGACCGACGAGATGTCGGGCTGGAATCGCGATAATGCTGACGGTAAGGCGGTTGCAGAAGTTGATTTCACTCAGACAAAACAGACCGCCAAATACCTTCCGAAAGGCAGCGATTGGTACGATTTCTATACCGGTAAACTTTACAAAGGCGGTCAGAATGTTACGTTGACCACAACTTTCGACAAGTCGCCGATGTTCATAAAAGCGGGCGGAATATTGCCGTTAGCACCTGAAATGCAGTATGTTACAGAAAAGGATTGGAGCAACCTCGAAATCCGCGTTTATCCCGGCAAAGACGGAAGTTTTACGCTTTACGAGGACGAGGGCGACAATTACAATTACGAGCAGGGCAAATACACCGAAATACAATTTGTTTGGAACGATGCCGCCCGCACCCTCACAATTGCCGACCGCAAAGGCAGTTACGACGGTATGATTAAAAAACGCTCGTTCCAAATCGTTCTCCCCGGCGGTAAGACCAAAACCGTGGATTACAACGGAGCAAAGGTCAGCGTGAAGTTGTAATTAATTGACAATCAATATCTATAAATTAACCCGAACTTTTCGTGCAACTGTTTAAGTGTGCCGGAAGTTCGGGTTGTTTTTTCTGTATCAAAAACGTCTGTTTGTGGTGATGACGATTTATAAGAATTCTAATCCGAGGAAAGTTTATTTTGATTTTGTTAACAAAAAATTATCGCCGTACATCTCCCATGAAAGCGGCAAAGTAAGCGTGAAATTTTTTTCGGTAATGAACTTTTGTTGTGCGATAATTCGTGAGAGGTCGGAATGGGCTTCTTCTTTTTTCATAACAATTGTTCGTGCCGACAAAAACGTGTTGAGCCATTCTGTTTCATCGCCTTGTTTCGACGGCGGATTTGATAAAGACAATGCTGCTTGACGTATTCCGCCGAAACTGTCCTCGTCGTCGCCCGGACCGTGAACCACCAATGCATCGTAATAAATAAATGCACCCAAAATGCTAAGACCGTCATTTTTTGCGTATTCAAAAGCCGGATTGTAGTACATCCGGTTTAGAACAGAGTCTTGAGCCTTTAACATCTCAGAGTCTTTTGCTGCTAATTTCCAAGCTTTTACGAAAGCCTTACCGAGACCTTTATGAGATGGCGTTCCGTTGACCTTTTCGAGGGCAGGAATAAATTTTTTAAGAGGATTTTCTTTTGGTTTTAATGCGTCGTAACGTTTTACAACTTCCAGTAAATCACCTGTTCCGGACGTAAAACCTATAACACCGGCAGTATAACCGCGACCGTCGCCGATGTCCTTTATAAAAGCATATTGAGCCTTGGAGTCAAGTGATGAATTTTCCGCTGACGATACAATACAAAAAAACACCGTTCTCGTATCCTGTTCAATTTCCGCACTGATAATCTGCGCGTTGCAAAGAGTCGCAAAAGTTAAAATTAGTATTAAGAAAATAGTTTTCATGGGATAGTTTTTGTGACAAATATAATTAAAAAAAGATAAATTGATGAAGTTGATTGAATGCTATTCTGTTTCTGAATGCCGTCGGTTTTATTTTGACTGATTACAGAATTGACGTTGGATAAAAGTTTGTTGTTTGGTTTCAACGTTCTTTAATTGGTAGTTTGACAGATATTTTATAAAAGTTTCTAAATTGTGGTATCTCTATACATTCTGATATGAGGTCATCATCTAATTGCAGAAGACCATTTTCGTCAGGATAAATTATCAGGCATTTTATTTCGCGGTCATCGGCAACATTCAAGACGGACAAAATTTTTCTGTCGCGGGCATAACCGCTTAATTGTCTGATGTCTTGGCTGTCGTAACCGTAATCAGGCTTGTATTTTGTGTCAATGATAATTTGCTCGTCTATTTTCAAAAAATCGGCAACTCCGGAATACCCATGAACTTGAAACCTTAAATTCTCATTTTCGCCGCCCAACAAATTCAAAACATATAATTCAAAAAGTCTTGACATATCAATATAAAACGGCGGATTTTCAAAGGTTTCTTTAACGTTTCGCAACGAATAATCAAAACGCCGGAGAATCATTTTCGCAATTTTTACCGCGCTTTTATAACTGAAAAACAGTTTGTTAGCGGTAATTTTCTGAATTTGCGAAACTTCAATTTCATCGGAAACACCGGCAAATTTTTGCTGTAAATTCAAAAGGCGTTTTTTGA
>JAFXZT010000036.1 GCA_017541145.1 Bacteroidales bacterium
ATAATTCATAATTCATAATTCATAATGCATAATTCATAATTCATAATTCGTAACTCATAATTCGTAATTAAAATATGAACAGTTCAATTTCTTCAACGAAAGCAAACAGGCTGTTTTGGCTTGGAAGGTATGTCGAGAGGACGTTTCTGAGCCTTAACGCCGTAAAAAAATACATCGACGCCACTATCGACAAGGACGGGGAAGCGTTCAGGGAGTATTGTTTAAACATCTCTATTCCTGATAATTACAAGGACAGCAGGGATTTTAAGCGCAGTTACCTCTACGACAATGACAATCCTTACAGCATTTACAACATGCTTGTAAACGCCTTTGACAACGGCATTGAACTCCGCAACGACATCACTTCCGAATCCTTGTCATACGTTCATTTGGGTTTGGATGTGATAAAAAAATGCGCCGCCGCAAACGCCAAAATCGGTGAGTTGCAGCCAGTTGCCGACTATATGCTGTCGTTTTGGGGCAGCATCGACGAAACCGTTGTCGAAATCCGTACAATGAGTCTTTTGCGCTTGGGACGGCGGTTGGAATCACTTGACCTTAACATCCGTCTGAAATCGGATTGGGAAAAAATCAATGAAATTCTAAAAGGCGGAGTGCTCACAAACGCCGAAATGCTGTCTGTCGTTACCGACGAGGCTAAAACTCAGCGTCTCAAAGAGTTGATAGAGCACCGCACCGGCAAAAACGATGGCAAAGACACCGTGGAAATTCTCAGTTGTATAAATTCGATGTTTAAAGCCTGAAAAAATATGCACGAGGTTTTGGATTTTGAATACAAAAGTTTATCGGAATTTTCTTCTCCGGTTTGCAGTCATTCGTTTTTGCTGAGGTGCGCACCGGAAAATGTTATAAATCAAAGAATTGAAATTTCAGAGGCGGAATTTTTTTCGCCCTTTCAATCCTCCGTTGACGGTTTTGGAAATTCTACGGTATTTGGTCTGATAAAAGATTATCACAACAGTTTTTCTGTTGTTTCGTCAGGACGTGTGGAAATTGACAACTCACAGAAAAACAGAACATTCAGTCCCGTATTCAAATATCCGTCTCCTTTGACAATGCCCAATGAAGAACTGACCGATTTTGCCAAAACTTTTGCGGGGAACACCGCCGAGCAAACCCTCAAAAATCTTGGTGCGGTGGTTAATGACAAAATCGTCTACAAACCCGCCGTAACGAAAAATTCAACCACATCGGCGGAGGTTTTTGCACAAAAATGCGGGGTTTGTCAAGACTTGTCGCATGTGTTGATTACTTGTCTAAGAATCAACGGGATAGCCGCGCGGTATGTCAGCGGATATGTAAAAGGTTTGAAACTCAGTCACGCTTGGACAGAGGCTTTTTACGACGGCTGTTGGCACGCCTTTGACGCCACCGAAAACATCTTTGTAACAAGCGGTTACATCAAAATAGCGCACGGCCGCGACGCCTCAGATTGTCCGCTCAACAGAGGAATTTATTACGGAAATGCTGTGGAAAAAGTGGAAATTGAGATTGAAGTGAAATAATTTTTTTTGAAATTTAAAACACTTTTCTTATTTTTGCACATTATCAAACGGTAAAACATAGAACTATGTCCCGCAGCGAAACCAATAAGTTAAAATATATCATTGCCTTGGTTGCAGAATTTGCCGCAAAATTCTCAATCGGCGAAAAACAAGCCTACAACTATCTGAAACGGTTCAAAGGTATGGATTATTTGTCGGAGTTTTATGACGTGTTGCATACTTTGTCGTTTGAAGAAACAGTGTGTTCGTTGTCAATAGTTTGCAACAGAAACGGTGGAAAATTGATGTACAACGTATGATACTTTATGAAACTCTCTGATTCTCAAATTAAAATGATGCAAGAAGATTTGCTCTCAGAACTTGTAACGATGGTTATGGAGCGTTGGCATTATTCTATTAACGAAGCATTAGACACCGTTTATAACAGTGAAACATTTTCACATCTAACAGACAAAAACACAGGTCTTTATTATCAAAGTGCCGGTTATGTATATTCTTTTTTGGACAATGAATTAAAAGAAGGACGTTTTTGCTGATTTTTCTCCCCTCCGTATTTTCCCTTACTCAAGCCAACAACTATCTTAAACGGTACAAAGGTTAGGATTATTTGTCGGAGTTTTATGACGTGCTGCATACTTTGTCGTTTGAAGAAACAGTGCGTTCGTTGTCAATAGTACTTTATTCTATCCATGCAGCAAAATCTGTTATTACAAAAAATAAATGACAGTTTGAACTTCGCTCAAAGACTTGATAGTACTTATCCCCGTCATGACAAAGTATTAGTTTGTTGTCGAATGGAGAATAATAAGGTTCAAGACCTTCAAAAGGAAATATTGTTTTGATTTGTTTCCTAACAATATCAATCTCAACTATTTCAGATGGTAAAATTGTTTTTTTCCATCTATTTTTTGCTGTACGAAGTTCGCAAATTATCGTCTTTTCATCATTAGACAATTGCGCATTGAAATAGCCGCGTTTAATATTGTTTCCATAATTCGGAGGCATCATCACAATTTTATTGTCATTGTAAATTGTTCCGTTCTCACAATGAAGTTTTTTCCCTTGACGCTGAGAATAATTTAGTGTGTCAATTTTATAAAAAATGGAATTATCGATGTCTGACAAATAATCAGATCCGTCGTAATGGAATAATAACAAATTATTACCGGTTTTTATCCGTTTGTAATTACCCATAATTTCATCAAAATGCAGAAAACCGATTTCTTCAACTTCAGATTTAAAAACAAGAGTACTGTCTTTAACCGCAATTTCTTTAAAAGAATTATTCAACCGAGTATTTGCAGTACATGTTAAAAACCAGTCATTTCCATATCTGACAAAACAATGAACCTTAAAACAACGTACCCCAGAACAACCGTTAACGCAGTAAAAATTAACCTCTTTGTTTCTTACTTTAAAAAAGTAATTTTGTACAATTGAAAACGGCAAACTATTAGCAGCCCATGAGTTAATTTCTGGTAAATCAGTAAATTTAATAGTATTAGTAGTATCAAAACACTCCCAAATTAGTTTGTCATTTGTAATAATTTGAGAATACGAAAACTTACACAACAATACATAAAGAAAAAAAACTAATATCTTTTTACCCATAATAAAATACCTCCGCTAATATAGTTTGCATATCCATAATTATGATTTGACAAAAATTATACCGTACAAATCCTTTATAATAAAGCAGATAATATATTAATTCATCGTGTAGTTTGTAGGAACAGGTAGTTAAATTATTTTTGTTCTTTATTTATAATCTCCTCATATGATGGAAACATCTTCATGTCTTTCATTGCGGGAGACGGAGGATAAGGAATAACAGAATTCAATTCTTCAAGATTTCTACCCGATAGATCGTAACGACAAATTATCAAATAATCATTACATATATTTTTCCACGAAACTGTATCAAAAGTGATTTTATCAAGTACAAAAACAGAAATAGTATCTGTTTTGTAGAGTTTGTCAACATTAGTCCAATACAAAATTGTTTGTTTAGAGTTTGGTGCAACTTTAATAAATCGACATTTTTCACTTACGCAATTGTCCAAAATTGTATCGTATTTCGGATAGTATTGATAACTGATATAGTTTCTTAACAAAACAACTTCGTTATTTGATTCATTGGAAAATACAGCTGAACCATAATCGAAATAATCTTTATGGCAACCTACTAAAATCAATGTTATTGCAATTAAAATTTTTCTCATGTTCTTTTATTGTTTGTAATATACATTCATATTAGACACGGAATTATCGGGCGGATACGGTATTATTAAATACTTAAAACTTTTGATTTCGTGTTTTTTAAGTATATATCGCGCAGAAATATTGTTTTTTTGCCTAATTTCTTTCCATGAATTGTTGATAAATTCAGCTGAAAAAATAACGAATATTATTATTGAATCATTTTCTCCAACCTCATCGTAATCTATTAGAGGATAAGATATATCGGAAGGTGCAACACTATTATCAAACTCGTATTCAAACAATGATTCCGCGAGCAAAGTATCAGATGGATTTATTGAAGCTAAAACCAAAATAGAATCGTTTGAATTATTACTAACTACTATTTTCGATATATCACCACAATAAAAGATTTCGCAACTCTGGAAAAATACTAAAAAAAACAATATAATAAAACAAGTTCTCATTTTGTTGTATTTTTTTATCTATTAGTAGGATGATATAAATCTATTGTTGGAGTCCAAATACTTGGACCGAAATAATATTTAGCATATCTGCTTGCCTGACGCTCAAACCATTTTTGACAATGCTCACCGTTTCCTGCAGCACTAATGATACTTGGAATTCCAATGTTAAACAAATATGCTAAGCCATAATGCCGACTTTGTATAGTGTGTCCATATTCGTGTAAATATAGTCCGTTGCAAGAAGTTTGAATATAATTGTCAATATTACCTGTAACAGATCCAGGATCTTTGATTTGGATAAAATTTCCTAATGTCATACCATTCCCAACTTTCATTTTGGGATTATTTTCGTCTATGCAATATGTCGCCCCTCTATAATAGGTACATAGTAATATTAGGAATATGTGTTTCATAATTTTAGTGGTTTGACTGCAAAATTATTATTTTTTCTAATGCAAAATTTAAAATTTTGTTAATAATTTAGTGTTATTACATCAATATCAATACTAGAACCAAAGAAATTAGGGAATTATATCTATTCGTGTATGATTTTTTCCTTCCCTCCGTATTTTTCCTTACTTGCCTCTAAGTATTTTCCTTATTTATAATCCTTTACATTGTACGGAAAGTGTTATCGTTGTATTTTTGCATCATAATCAAGCACGAAAAAAATGATCAAAACCATATTTTCAGCGGGTTTGCCGGTTGACGAGCAGTTGTTGATTCAGAAAAATAGTATTCGTGGCAATCACGAGGGCAAAAGGCTTTGCGTTGTTACCGGCACTCACGGCGACGAACTCGAAGGTCAATATGTGTGTTATTTGTTGACGGAATTTCTGCAACGTAACACCGATAAAATTAGCGGAATTGTGGATATTTATCCCGCTCTCAATCCGCTTGGTATCGACAGCATAACTCGTGGTTTTCCGGGTTTTGACTTGGATATGAACCGTATTTTTCCCGGTAGCGAAAATAAGTCGCTTTCCGATAGTGCGGCTTTCAGCATTATCGAAGATATTAAGGGTGCCGACTTTGCGATAGATATTCATGCAAGCAATATTTTTTTACGCGAACTTCCGCAAGCACGTATCAATGTCAACACTGCCGAAAATCTTGTGTCATACGCCGAAATGCTAAATATTGATTTGGTGTGGATTCATCCGGCGGCTACGGTGTTGGAATCTACACTTGCACATTCGCTTAATTCATTGGGTGTTAAAACGATAGTTGTAGAAATGGGCGTAGGAATGAGGATTACAACTTCTTATGGAGAACGACTTTTTCACGGAATTTTAAACCTAATGAAAAATATCGGGATGTTTTCGGGTGATGTTAACTGCGAGATTACCAAACCGATGATTGTTGAGGGCGATGGTGTAGAATTTGTCAACGCTGAAAAATCGGGTGTTTTTCTTCCTGACAAAAATTATGGTGCAAAACTTCATAAAGGCGATATTATCGGTCGAATTGTTAGTCCGTTAACAGGTAAAATATTATCAACCGTAACTTCTGAGACCAACGGACTTCTTATGACAATCCGCGCTTATCCAATAGTTTACGAAGGTTCGCTATTAGCAAGGATTATAAAGAACTGAAAACAATGAAAAAGATAAAAATATTTTCGATGAAATCGCCGTACAGAGAACCGTTTCATATCTACGGATACGTATTCGGCAGCGGCGAAAAAACGGCGGCAATAGTAGGTGCAATGCGCGGCGACGAAATACAGCAACAATTTGTCAGCAGTCAGATTGTCAGGATTTTAACCGATTTGGAAAACGCCGGAAAAATCACAGAAGGGAAACAGATTTTGGTAATTCCCTCGGTCAACAATTTTTCGATGAACATCGGCAAACGTTTTTGGCCAATGGACAATACCGACATCAACCGTATGTTTCCGGGTTACAATTCAGGCGAAACCACACAACGCATAGCTTCAGCATTGTTCGAGGAAATCAAGGATTACAAATTCGGCATTCAGTTGGCGAGTTATCATTTTCCGGGCGATTTTATTCCGCATGTGAGGATTATCCGCACCGACGCTGACATCGTGTCCGAAGCGCAAAAATTTGCCCTGCCGTATGTCTATGTAAAGAATCCCGAACCTTTCGACACCGTTATGCTCAATTATAATTGGCAGATTTGGGGTTCGAAAGCGTTTTCAATATATGCCGGCACTACCGACACCGTTGACCAAAATTCCGCAAAAATAACATGGCAGGCAATAATGCGGTTTTTACAGTCAAACGGTACGGTTGAGAGCATTTCACATCCGGGTTTTATGACTCAAAAACTTAAAGACAAGGATTTTGTAACGCTAACAGCCAATAGTGCCGGATTTTTCCATTGTTTAAAACCAGCGGGAAGCGATGTCAGAAAAGGTGAAATTCTTGCCGAAATTCTTAATCCTTACGACGGTAGCACCGAAGAAAAAATCATCTCCCCGAAAGATTCCCGCGTTTTTTTTGTTCATAACAAGACGTTGATAATGCAGCACACAGCAGCGTTTCAGTTGATTAGAGGATAAGGTTTCATTACTGTTTTTACTCAAAAGTCTTCCAGATCTATTTAAATTCTAACATCAATTTCCAAAAAATCTAACTGAACAACAGTGATTTTTTGGAAATTAATTATATCTTTGTCGCTTACTAAATAATCAATTACACAATGAAAAAATTCACAAAACTTTTTACTATTTTGATGTTTGGAACTTTGGCGGCAAATGCTGAAGTAAAATTACCAAATATCTTGGGCTCTAATATGGTTATTCAACAAAATTCCGATGTAAGACTTTGGGGTTCAGCTACTAAAAATTCTACAGTACAAATTTCTGTTAGTTGGACCGGCAACAAATTTACAGCAAAAGTCAACAACGACGGAAAATTTAGTGTAACAATCAAGACTCCCGGAGCTACTTTTGATGCTCAGACAATCAGTTTAAAGGATATGTCAGACAAAAAAACTCTCGATCTTACAAATATTTTAATTGGTGAAGTTTGGTTGGCATCGGGTCAAAGCAATATGCAAATGCCGTTGAAAGGTTTTCCGGGTTGCGTGGTGGAAGACGGTTTTGAGGAAATCGCTTTTGCTGACAGAGAAAAAAACAATGTCAGATTTTTTACCGTTCCGCTCAAACATTCTTACGAATTGGAAGAAGATGTGGATGCGCAATGGACAATACCGTCGGCACAATATGCTACTGAATATTCGGCAGCAGCATGGCATTTTGCAAAAAATCTGTCGCACGCATTGGGCGTTCCGGTCGGAATTGTTTCTGCGGCTTACGGCGGTACTAAGGTTGAAAGTTGGATGAGTAAACAACTGCTTGAAAAACACGGTGTTTCTACCAAAAAAGAGGATATCGAAAATGTAGAATACGAGTACGAAAAAATACTTTTGCCATACAATGCGATGTTTCATCCGATAAAAAATTTCAATTACAAAGGTGTAATTTGGTATCAAGGCGAATCTAATGTAGGTCACCACGATACGTTTTACAATCGAATGAAAGATATGATAAAACTTTGGCGCGATGAAATAGGGTTGGGCGAAATTCCGTTTTATATGGTAGAAATCGCTCCGTACAATTATGGCGGTAACAATCAAGGCGCATTTTTGAGGGAGCAACAGTTTAAAATATCTCAAGATGTAAAAAACTGCGGATTGGTTTCTACATGTGATTTGGTTTTACCGGAAGAATTGTACAATATTCATCCGCGCAACAAAAAAGCTGTAGGACAACGACTTGCATGGCTTGCACTCAACAAGACTTACGGTCAACAGATGTTTATGGCGTCGGGTCCGGTTTTCAAGGAACTGATAATAGAAGGCAACGAAGCTTTTGTGGGTTTCGACAATCTTCAGATGGGAATTTGCAGCAACTATATGATAGAAGGATTTGAAATTGCCGGTGAAGACAAAGTATTTTACGAGGCTGACAGCGTTTGGCTGAGATGGCAGACAAATCACGTAGCAGTGTCAAGCAAAAAAGTTGCGAAACCGGTTGCTGTAAGATTCTGTTTCAAAGATTTTGCACACGGAACATTGTTTGGCGGTGCGATGTTGCCGGCGTATCCGTTTAGAACCGATGATTGGGATAAATAGGTTTTTGTAACATGTAAACACGTTGATAAAAAATACAAAGACTTATTCACAATTCTAAAAATAATAATTAAGAATGAAAACAAGTTTAAAAATGATGTTGTTGCTGTTGGCTGCTTCCGGCTTTACAGCATGTAATGAGGACAACGACATCTCGTATGACGGAGTTTCCAAAATGGTATTTTCCGGTAATACAGTAGATGTGGTTTCTCAAAATTCTATCTCAAAATCAAGAATCGTAAAGGAAAACGGTCAGTTAAACGTACATTTTGAGTCGGGCGATGCTGTTTCGGTTTTTGATGGTAAAAGTAATAACATTTTTACAGCAGAGCAAGGCGGTGCTACTTCTAATTTTATCGGTGAGGCTCACGATGTAGAAAATTATTACGTTTTGTATCCGTATCAGGCGGAAGCTACTTTGTCGGGTACTACTGTTACTGCAACATTGCCGGATGTACAAGTTGCAAGAGACGGTTCTTACGATCCTCAGGCAGTACTTTCGGTGGCTCATGCGGTAAAAAATGAGAACGGATTTTCTTTCAGTCTTTGCAATGCTGTTAGTTTGTTGAAAATCGTTACTACAGATAATTTTAGAAAAATCGTTGTTGAATCAAACGGTTCTGGATATCCGATGGCGGGCGAAGTTGAAATTGCAATTTCGGGTAATCCGGCTGCCAAAGTAAAATCTAATGGTTCAAAATCTATTTCACTTGTTCCGCCGGCTCCAAGAACAGAACTTATTCCGGGTGAATATTATATCTCGTTGGCTCCGGGCGAATATTCTAAAGGTATTAAACTTACATTCTATCTTGTAAACGGAGAAACTGCATCTTTATCAACAGGTGCTGTAACATTTGCAGCATCTTCCAATGTGTTTGCCGGAAATATCGGTGAAGATAAATTACCGATTTATAATCTTGACAGATCGTCATCACCGGCAGATGTTGCCAAAGCTTTGGGTTTGGGTTGGAACTTAGGTAATCAGTTGGATTGTCCTGATTATGAAACTCAGTGGGGTAATCCCAAAGCAACACAAGAATTGTTTAATGCATTGAAAGCCAATGGTATTAAAACAGTAAGAATTCCGGTTTCTTGGTACGGACATCTTGTCGGAAACTATCCGGAATGTTCAATTGATGACGAATGGCTTAATCGTGTGGCAGAAGTAGTTGATTATGCTAAAGTTGCCGGACTTAATGCAATTATCAATATTCATCACGACGGCTCTGCTAACGGCGGTAGATGTGAACATTGGCTTAATATCAACAATGCAAAAAATAATAATGAATCTGGCTTTCAAATAAAAATACAGATTGAGCATTTGTGGACTCAAATTGCTGAGAAATTTAAAAATTATGGTAATTTCTTGATTTTCGAGGGTTTCAATGAAATTCATAACGGTAGTTGGAACGAAGGAAACGATACTGAGTACAAAATCTATAACTCATGGGTAAAAGTTTTCGTTAATGCAGTAAGAAATACCGGCGGCAACAATTTAAATCGTTGGTTGGCTGTTAATACATTCCAGGCATCACCAAATACTGCTAATAAGTTGGAATTGCCGAATGACAATCATCTTATGGTTTCTGCTCATTATTATTCACCTGTAGATTATACACTTAAACCTACTTTCTCGCAATGGGGTGACAGAAGTTCTGATGATATTTTTACTACAGAAGCAGAAGGCTGGGTAAAAGATTTACTTGGAAATCTTGAAGGCTTCATCGGACAAGGTCATCCGGTTTATATTGGTGAAGTTGGTAACGTAGCTCGTGGTACTGCCGATGGTGAAGCTTACCGCAGATATTACCTTGAATATGTAGCACGTGTTATGCACGAAAAATCAATGGCTCCAATCCTTTGGGACAATGGTGCTGAAGATTTTGGTGAAGAGAAACATGGTTATTTCAATCACGGAACAGGTGCTTGGATTAACGAAGAATTTTCAAAACCGATTATACAATTGATGTTGGATGCTGTAACAAGCGACGATCCAAATTATACATCAGATTATATCCACGAACATCGCAACCCTGCAATCAGCGGATACGATGTAAATCTTACACCGATGAAACATTAATTTAATTTTTTTCAATATTTACTAACAATGGAAACAAACGAATACGTAAATGCAGAAATCGAATTTGTAATGGTAAACAGTAACGATATTATTTGTTGCTCTCCTGGTCCTACATCATCTACCGGAGGCGGTTCGTCTCAGGGGTTTGGCCATCAAGAAGCTCCATTATTTCCTTAGTTTTTACTAAGAATTAGAAATTCGATTTTATTTACGGGTTATGAAGTTAGCGGATATTGTTTTTTTACAATATTTTGTTAACATCATAACCCGTTTTTTTTCAAGGAGTAACTAAAATTAAATAATCAAAACCATGAACAAATTAATCGTTTTTTTTATTCTGACATCGACAATTGGATTTGTAAAAGCCCAACCTCATCACGAATACTTTAACCTTGGATTGACTTCCGGTACGTTGTGAGCAACTTGTAATGTAGTTACGGAAACAGCCAAAGATATTGGTGATTACTTCTCATGGGGAGACACTTTGACAATCCCGTGATGGTCAGTCTATTATCAAAACTTTATCCAACCTCAAAAGAAACACAGAAAGAAATACATTTATCTTCTCAGGAAGCGTGGCGCAATTGTGGGAATTGCTGCCGAAGATATTTTTGGGGAGGGGGAAATTGATTGATTTGCATTTTGAAATGTAAAAACATGAGGAATATTTGCATTTTGAAATATAAAATTCTGCGGAGTATTTGCATTTAAAAATGTAAAAATCCGCAAAACAAAAGAATTTTGCGCGGTGAAACGTTTTTGCTCGACGACAATCCTCAGCACCCGCTTGTTGGCTGAATCCGCGATCAGGTTTTGAGCGTTTTTTACATCAGCGGCAAAATTTTGGTAAAATATTTGGGCAACGAGGAAAAAATCCGTATTCCTCAGGGCGTTGACTTATCCAATCGCTTTCCTCGGTATCCTCAAAACTCAGCGACACAACCAAGTATTCGCCGTTGAGATGTGTGTAAATCCATTTCAACGACGTTGATTTCCCGAACTGTCGCGCACGGTTGATGGTGAAGTATTTTTTTCTGTCTATCAGGCGTTCAAATACTTTCATCTTGTTGGTGGTGTCCACCATATAATGCAATTTCGGGTCGCAGGTTACCTCGGTATTGAATTCTTTTGCCATAACTTTCCGCTGAAAAATTGTATTCGCAAAGTTAGCAAAAATTTCCCGTTGTGGCAAAAAATTCTAACCTATGCATAGTAAGAAAAGTAAAAAATGCGTTACCGATTTTTTTAAAATAAACGACTTCGGTTGCCGGAGTTTTTGAGATTGGAATAATTTCTTTTTTTGAACGGGTCAATGCCTGTTTTGTCACTAAAATTACAAAAAAAAGGGTTGTCATAATGTAGCAGACAACCCTATAAAAATAATTATCTTTTTAAAATCCTGACGGTTTCAATCTCAATCCTTGTTTTTCATCAAGACCAAACATCAAGTTCATGTTCTCAACGGCCTGACCAACTGCACCTTTTATCAAATTATCGATAACACTTTGAACAAGTAATTGGTCACCTTCTTTCTTTATTGAAACAATGCACTTGTTGGTGTTGACAACTTGTTTCAAATACAAATTGCCTTCGTAAAAATGCGTGAAAGGTTCGTTTTCGTAACAACTACGGTAAATCTCTTTTACTTCATCTTCAGTCTTATCGCATGTAAACCAAACACTTGCAATGATTCCGCGGGCAAAGTCGCCACGGTAGGGAATAAAGTGAATCGGACGTTTTAAGTCAGGGTCAAGAATGTCTTTCGTTTGATTGATTTCCGCCAAATGCTGGTGTGTAAATGCTTTGTAAACAGAGAAATTATCAGTTCTCCAACTGAAATGACTTGTAGCTGAGAGTTTTACACCTGCGCCGGTGCTACCCGTAACTGCCGAAACTTGGATATCGCTTTTGATGATTTTTGCTTTCAGAGCCGGGACTAACGCCAACTGAATTGATGTCGCGAAACAGCCCGGATTTGCAAGTCGGCTGCATTTTTTGATTTTTTCGCGGTTGATTTCGGGAAGTCCGTAAACAAATCCCGTCTCGCCAACTCTAAACTCATTTGTCATGTCAATGATTTTGACATCTGACGGAAAATTGTATTCCGCCAAAAGTTTGCCGGTCTCGCCGTGCGCCGTGCAGAAAAACACAACGTCTGCTTTTTCTGTCGGCTGTTCGGCAAATTTCAACTCCGTGTCGCCAAACAAATCCGCATGAACCTCATAAACGGGTTTGCCGAAATTACTCCTGCTTACCGCCCAAACAATTTGAACGTCAGGGTGATAAGTCAAAATTCTTAAAATTTCGCCGCCGGTATATCCTGCCGCGCCGATAATTCCTACTTTTATCATTTTTTTACAAATTATGTTTTTACATTTTTAACCACGGAACACACAGAAAACACAGAAAAGGAAAAAATTAAAATTGAAAAATTCCGTGCTTTCCGTGTTTTCTGTGGTTAAATTTAATATCCTTATTTCGCCGCTCCGGTTTCGCTGTTTGGAACTGTTAATTGCGGTTCTTCGGTCTCGCCGTGAATCGTGATAATCACTTGATAAGCCTTTTCACCGTTTTCACTTTCTGTCAACGGGCAAAGCAATGTTGACAAAGTTTTTACGGCTTCGGTATTTGCCATACGAATCATTTTGGTAGTATCGCAAGTTTTAAGAGCGTGTTTTTCAGCATCTTGAAGTGCCTCTTTCATGTCGTTTTTGTTTTCCCAGTTGATAAGATTCTTTTTCTCATTGATTATTTGTAAGCTATCAGATGGGATGCTCAGGGATTGCAAAGTGGCTGAGGGAAGATCGATTCTTACAACAGAGGAGTCAACTTTGATGTTTGCTTTTGAAAGGTCAACAGCGAAGGCAATTGTTGCAGAGTATTTGATGGCGAAACTTTTAGTTGCCATTTTGTCGAACCAACCAAAGCCTGTACCGTAACTTTCTTCACGCGTAATTTGACCGGTCAACTGATATTTTGCAGAAGTTAATTCGCTGCATGTCAAGAGCTTTTCTTTCAAGATTTCCTCGTTGATGTGAGTTTCAGCCTTCAAAAACATTCCGGCTTTCGACAAATAGATGCACGCACCGCAACCCAAAGCAATGCCAAAGATTAATCCGAATAAAAATTTTTTCATAACAAATATTAGTTTAAAGTTTTGACAAATTTATACAAAATTTTGAATAATAAACAAAGAGTAAGTGAAAATATTTTGCTATCATTACTTCAATTTTATCCGAAATTATCTTTAATTTTGCAATCGAAATTAAAGTAAAAATGGACAAGAAAATTATTGCGAAAGCAGAAGCTTCGGCGATTGGTGGCAAACCTGAAATTTTCGCATATCATAATGAAAACGAATCAAAAAAAATAGCAATTTTATCAAGCCGAAACAGACCTCAAAACGGAGTTATAACATTTGCAACAATCGGACTTTTTGAAGTTGATTTTGGGCTTACAAGTAACAGTAAAAATCTACGATTTGAATTAATTGGTTCATGCGACAAAATGATTGAAATGTTTCCAAATATGATCGCAACAGCTGCTTTCAATCTTATGGAATCAAAAAATTGTTCTTACGGTTTTGTAGCAACAAACGTAATATCAGGATATTTAATAGATACTGATATGAAACATTTTTACTTGATGAATCCTTTTTTGTGGGAAAATTTAAAAACAATTTCTTTTGATGAAACATTTGTTACATGGCTGATGTGCGTTCCAATTTCGGATTTAGAATTAAAATTTCTCGAACAAAACGGCTCGGATGCCTTGGAAAATGAATTTGAGAAAAACGATATAGATGTCTTTAATATTTATAGGAAATCAATTTTTTAGTTAACATAAAACAGAAATTATGAGCGAGTTGATGGTCAAAAACATTTGGAACGAAGCGTATCAGGCTCAGCCAAGAGTGTACGAAAAACAATACGGTTCTGTTATGGGAGCTTTTGCTTTGACAGAAGCTACAAAGACAATTCTCCCCAAAAATCCCGCTGCAATCTATCAAGTTGACGGACAGTCTATTGAAGAATGGAATATTGCCCTTGTCAGCACAACTAAGGATTCAATAATCGCGACTTCCGAATATTACAGATTGCAGCCGGCATTGAAAAAATATGTTCTCGATGAAGACGAAAATCATCTTCTCATAAAAGATTTGTCTTTTGAAGAGATAAAAGAACTTGCGGGTAATTGTTAGTTTTGGAAACTTAACTTTACCCACATTTTTTCTCCGTTACGTTTTCTGTACCAACAAGTTATGAGAATTGCGAGAATTATTGTTAAAATTCTTCCGGAATTTGCGGCGATGTTTCCGACGGAATTGTTAACACCGTCAATTGGAAACATACCCCAAATGGTATTCATAAAAATGTGCATTATCATCGGGACGTAGAGGTTGAAATTCCACGCCGTATAAAGCCACGAAAAAAAGATGCTGCCAAATGCCGTAACACCAAAAACCATTAGACATCCCAACAAATTGTCAGCCTGATAAAAATGTCCGAGTGTAAAAACAACCGCTGTCGGCAGTGCCGCTGCCCAAAAATTCCAATTACAAAACCTGAACAACATTCCAAACATAAAGCCCCTGAACACCGCCTCTTCTACAACTCCTGCCGTAAATGCTTTTGTGATAAAAGAGTCAAAAG
>JAFXZT010000037.1 GCA_017541145.1 Bacteroidales bacterium
ATGCGAACAATGAGTGATCATCGTTTACCGCGCGGACTACCAGGGTATCTAATCCTGTTCGCTACCCGCGCTTTCGTGCATGAGCGTCAGTCTGAGGCTGGTGAGCTGCCTTCGCAATCGGTGTTCTGTGGAATATCTATGCATTTCACCGCTACACTCCACATTCCGCTCACCTCGCCAGGACTCAAGGTTATCAGTATCGACGGCAGCCCCGTAGTTGGGCTACGGTATTTCACCGCCGACTTAATATCCCGCCTGCGCACCCTTTAAACCTAATAAATCCGGATAACGCCTGCATCCTCCGTATTACCGCGGCTGCTGGCACGGAGTTAGCCGATGCTTATTCGTAAGGTACATTCAAATCGCTATACATAGCTACTTTTATTCTCTTACAAAAGAAGTTTACGATTCAGAGAACCTTCTTCCTTCACGCGGTTTGGCTGGATCAGAGTCTCCTCCATTGTCCAATATTCCTCACTGCTGCCTCCCGTAGGAGTTCGGTCCGTGTCTCAGTACCGATGTGGGGGATCTTCCTTTTAGAACCCCTAGGCATCATCGTCTTGGTGGGCCGTTACCCCGCCAACTAACTAATGCCACGCATGCCCATCCACTACCGATAAATCTTTAACTCTGTTTTGATGCCATCTTAGAGTGCTATCAAGTATTAATCCTCCTTTCGGAAGGCTATCCTTGTGTAGTGGGTAGGTTGCATACGCGTTACTCACCCGTCCGCCGCTCGCCGTCAGATATTGCTATCCACGCTGCCGCTCGACTTGCATGTGTTAGGCCTGCCGCTAGCGTTTATCCTGAGCCAGGATCAAACTCTTCGTTGTTAAAAATTTTTACTTTTCTGACTTAGGGGGTCCAGACACTTTAATTTATCTGTTCCTTTTCTTTATTACGCCTTGTGCTTGCTGTCAATATTTTCAAATATCATCGGTGATTGTTTTTATTTTCAATCACTTTAGCGAATCGTTTTATTGATTCATTCCGCGGTGCAAAGTTACGGAGTTTTTTGTTTATTTTCCAAATTTATTTTCAAGTTTTTTTAAGATTTATTTTTTAAGTTTTTAAATCTTGTTTTAAAACTTGAGGTTTGGAACTCGTTGTTACCGTTAATTTTGCGGTTGCAAAGTTCGGAAGTTTTTTTCAAACTACCAAATTTATTTTTGCAACTTTTTTACTTTTTATTTTTATTTTCAAATCGGGGTTGGATTATTGGTTTTCAACCTAAATTTGAAAGTTAAAAAAAGCGGTGTTTTAATTTGTCAATGTTCGTATTTTGTTTTGTCGCGTCTGATTGTTGGTGTCAAACGCGATTGCAAAGTTAAGAAGTTTTTCACTCTCCAACCAAATTTTTATTGTTAACTTTGGGTTAAACATTTGGTCGTTTTCAACTGTTTTGAAAGAGCTTGCTGACGTTTTTAAGCGTCGGTGTTTTTCTCATTTGCGGGTGCAAAGATAAGGGTATTTTTTTACTTTCTCCAAATTTTTTTTTGGATTTTTTTGATGTATTTTCTCAAAGACTGGAAATGAAGAAATTACGGAACTGTTTGGGCTAATAATTAGATGGTAGCAAGAGGTCAACAAAAAAACTATAAACAAAAACATCCCCACAATATTCTTGCAGGGATGTCTTGTATTTATAAAATTTTAGTATTCAAAATTTGCTCCTAAATCGTTAACCGAACCTTCGGTAAAATTTGAAACAACGCCGATTACTTGATGTCCATATTTATCTGTAATTCTAAATGTTACGTCTCCTTCAAATAGAACGCCTCCGACTGTTTGAAATTCCCAGAACTCATTATGTTGATTATCAGCTCGCATTGATCTGTAGCTTTTACCACCGTCCCATGAAATCTCGATGTTAGATACAGGATATCTGCCGTTAAACACCCAACAACCAAGGAAATATGGATTTGAACCCGGTTTTACAACCAATTTGAGGTTCTCATTGGTGATATACGGAATTTCTCTGATTTTCACTGCCGGATTACCTGTAGTTAAACCAGTTAGAGCTGTAAAACCATCTGCCTCAAGATCTATAAATGTTGTATTTACGTCCGGACAAATATCATCAGCAATTACTTTTATGGTTTTGTCACCGTATTGTATTTCGTAACATGTTCCAAAAAGGAAATTACCTATTGCAGGCTCGCTATATGCCGGTGCACATTTGTAATATCCTGATTCTATGCCACAATATTGTGAAATTGGCCATGGATAGTCACCACTTTTGTTATATGTTGTAATAGTACCGTCAAACCATTCTCCATTTTTATAATCAACTTCTTCTTCCTGTGCTGTTTCCTCAAAATTGAATGTAACTGTACCAAAATTTGCAATTTTAGCTCGTTCAAATAATATTTGTGCAACACAAGTTTTGGAAACCGATTTAGAATTTTCGCCTACTGCTGTTACTGTCAACGAAGAAAGTGTACACGGCAAAACTGACAAGTAATATGTACCGGGTGCAATGAAATCTGAACCAAACGGTAACAATGAAACTACATTAGAACCTTGTCCCTGAAGATCTATTACTGTAGGATCTCCGGTATCGACTTTCACCTCCCCTACCAATTTCTTACCTGACTCAGCAGAAAATGTAAGTGATCTAAGATTCTGAGTTGTTGTGATTTTGAGATAAGCACAAACGTTTTTGAATTGAAAATACTTTTGGTCTCCGCCGGTTTTTGCTACATAAAGATGCGCATTGGGATCAAAACCGCCCTGAACTGCTGATTGAGAACCGATTAGCTGCATCGTAACACTTTGTCCGTTCCAAGCTTTTACACTACTTGAAGGATAAGCAGCGTAATACTGATCTGCCTCTTCGATCTCTCCGATGAAATCACATGATGTAGAAACTTTTCCGCTGGTATTAAGGAAGATACAAGGTGATTCGCTTTTTGAACTTAAAACCTGAATCGATTCGTCACCGGAAAAATAAATAGTATGACCATCTGCGCCAAGTTGTGTTTTGGCAATTGAATTTTGAAATGTTTGAGATTCAAAACCGGATTGAAATACTGTTTTGACTTTTGCTACAGATTCTATTTCTTGAAAATCGTTGTTACAAGAAACAATGCCTGCCGCCAATAGTAACATACATGCTGACTTACTAAAATTATTCATTTTTACTATTTTTTAATTTAATTAAAATCCGTAATTACCACCATCACTAAGTCCTTCACCGGTACCACCGGACATACCTGTTGATGATGTGCAAATAATGTCATTTGCGTTGACTAAAACAATTTCAATTTCTGATTTTTGATACTGTTTGTTTCCTTCTTTTTGAAGATTTTCAGTTTTCTTATTCATTTTAGAGTCCTTTTTATGTTTATATTTACATTTATACTTCTAATTATAACGCTGAATACCTAATTATATTGTAGTATGTTAACACAAAAAATATTAAATAACTTTTTATTAAGAAACATCAATACACAAAAAAAGCAGGCAATAAAAACTGCCTGCTCCCCAAAAAACGATATGAATAAAAATTATTAATTTTGTTCTGTTGTATTCTGTTCTGCTGAATTATTTTCAGTATTAGTATTTTCTTTAGGTTCAACAGGTTGCTGGTTGTGATAACCCTGATTGTTGTAACCTTGGTTGTTATAACCCTGATTGTTATAGCCTTGGTTGTTGTAACCCTGATTATTGTAGCCATTGTTGTAACCGCCGTTGTTATAACCATTGTTGTACTGACGATAACCGCCGTTGTTGTACTGACGGAATCCGCCGTTATTGTACTGACGACGCGGACGATATCCGCCATTGTTGTAACCGCCGTTGTTGTAACCACCGTTTGGATTCTGATTGTCATCACCGTTTTGGTTGTAACCTTGGTTGTAGCCACCATTATTATAACCGTTGTTATAACCTTGATTGTAGCCACCGTTGTTATAACCATTATTATAACCACCGTTGTTGAACTGACGACGTGGACGATAACCGCCATTGTTTTGACGGAATCCACCGTTGTTGAATTGACGACGCTGCTGATAACCGTTGTTGTTTTGACGGTATCCGCCTTGGTTATTGTTATTATTGTTGTTATTTTGACGCGGACGTGCAACTGAAACTTTTACTTCTTTATGATCTGTTGTTTCTTCTTCACCTTCAAAATTAAGTACCTGACCATTAAGTGCGTCAATAGCTTTTTGACCTTCCTCTTCATTTGGCATCTCAACGAAACCGAAGCCCTTTGATTTGCCAGTTTCTTTGTCGATAATAATCTTTACTGAATTGATAGTTCCGTACTGTGAAAATAATTCTTTTAAGTCCTCGTCTGTGACATTCAAACTTAAATTAGCGATATAAATGTTCATTTAAAAATAAATAAAAATTAGATATTAATATGTTTCCTGTTTCGTAATAAAAAGAGTTTCCTCAATTATTTCCGTTGCAAATTTAGACTAAATTTTGGTATTTGCAACAATTTTGAAAACTTTTTTTAAATTTAAGCTACGACAATTTCATTTTTATTGCCTCTTGGCGAAATGTTTTAACATCACTTGCTTATTTTCAGACACTTACGTTTTTTATTAATTACAAAAAATTGTTAAGATTTAATATAAATAATTTATGTTAAAGTATCAAAAAAGCTATTTTTGGAGCAAATTTTATGTTAATTTTTATCACAAAAATGAATTTGACGTTTTGGGATTATCAATTTTTTGATAATTTTTTACCGTCACCGTCTCTGTACGAATCTGAAATTATCAAAATAAAATCAATAATTTGCCAAATATAACAACCTCCAAATGTTACCAATTGCAAAATACCGATTAAATAATCCTTGGTATAAAACCGATGGATACCGCAAAATCCGAGAAATCCCAACAGCGACAACAATATTGTTGTAATATACGAATGTTCGCCGACGTTGGTATTCGGGTTGTAATTATAATTGTAATTGTTTTGGATGTTAACATTATACGGTGCTCCGTTGTAACGTTGATTCGGGTTTACTTGCTGTTGTGTATATTGATTTCTCTGTTGATTTTGATTATTCGATGTTTTTACCGGCGGTTGCTTCGGGATGTATGTCGGCTGCACTCTTGTAAGCGGATTTGAACATACGGAACAAACACTATCGCCTTCTATAGTTCCCGAACCGCATTTAGAACAGTAGTTATGTCCTTGACCATGAGGAGAATCGCAAAACGGACATACGTCAGCATCTGCATTGATTACAAGTCCGCAATTACGACAATATTTTTTCCCGGCAGGCAAATATTTCGGACCCGAAAGATCATATTTCGGTGATGTAGTTGCAGATTGCTGTGTCTGTGCAGATATTTGAGGTTCCACAGGCGGAACAACTGTTGAATGTCCGGAAGTATTTGCATTTGGATTAATATTTACATCCGGAATCGGACTTGTTTGATTATCAGCAGGTTTATTGATAGTTACTGATAATTTTACATTCTCTGTAAGCGGGGATTTACATTGTATACATGTAGTATCGCCCGGTATACAAAAATGTCCGCAAACAGGACAATAATTCTGACCTTGATGTATATTTTGTCCGCAAATATTACATTCTTCTATACTACCGTCTACCTGATTTCCACAGTTTCTACAATACATGATATAAAAAGTTTATAATTTAGTTATATTATTTTTCTACCTTTTTTCATTACGCAATGATGCAAGTTCTGCTTGCATTTTTTGTAACAATGCCTCCAAATCGTTTATTTTGCCTTGCAAATCGTCTTGAACTTTCTTGATATCAGAAATATCTGTAGCAAAAAACAAAATTTTTATAATCTTGCCTTCAAAATTGTAATAAGGAGTATATGTTGCCAAAAACCATTTAGTATCACCGTTTTTGGCAATACGTTTCATTTCGCATTCGTAATATTTTCCTTGCATTACTTGTGTCATAATTACTTCCAATTCCTGACGGTTGCTTCTTACAAGGTCGAAGATGTTCATCCCCTGAATTTCAGCAATTTCGTAATGCATTGCTTTCAAATATCTTTCGTTGGCACTCAGCAAAATACCCGCCGTAGAAAATTCTACAGAAACCAACGAGTTGTTGATAGCATCCAACAAACCGTTCATTTCTACCTCACGCTCAAGAGATTTCTGTTGCTCTGTTTTCAACTTGTTGATATTTTCAGTCATCTCTTTTTCGTTGGCAGCCAATGTATCAGCCTGAGCTCTAAACTGTTGCATAAGTTGTTCGGTCTGTTCGTTGATTCTTGCCGTAACGAGCGAACTTGCTATGGTTGAGGAAATTATCGACAAAAATTCACGCTCGGAATCGTTCAACTCTTTTATAAATGCAATTTCCACAACAGCTATCAATTCGCCGTCATAAAGCATCGGCAAAACTGCCAAATATCTCGGCTTCGATTTTCCCAAGCCCGAAAACACATTTATATAATCATCAGGAAGTTTATCAAGGAAAATTGCCTGTTTTTCCAAAGCACATGTTCCGACAAGTCCTACGCCTTTTTCTATTTTTATTTTTACAGCTTTTTTCTGATTGAGTGCTACAGCAGCATTCAAAATCAAATATTCGCCATCATCCTCTTTACTATAAAGATAAAGTCCGCCCAAAACCGCGTTGGTATACTTAACCAATGTCATCAAAATATTTTCCGACAACAAATCGATTTTGTTGCTACCGATACGCATTGCATCATTTATCGCAGCAATACCTTCCGAAATCCACAACTGTGCTTTTTCCTTGGCTTTACGTTCTGTCTCTTGAATTGTAATTTTACGCAAATTCTCAAGCATTCCGTTATATGACCTTTGGAACAGATTGTCAGCCGGCAATGTATTAAGTTCATCGTCGTAACGGGTGGATTCTATCTGACGGTTTAACTCTTTGATTTTAACAAATGTACGGTGATAATTGAAAAGAATATCATCAAGCATTTTCAATTCCGGTACATACAATTTGCCGTGACGTGAATAATCTTTTTCAACATTTGCCAAATCCTCTCCTTTTTGTGTAAGCAAACGAACCTGACGAATATAAAAACTTCTGAAAATGATAATCAATGCAAGCACCATAAGGTAAAGTATAAAACCGATGAGCATTGTCATCAACAGAGCCATATTTCCTTTGTGATTTAATGTTGACTTTTCAACAATCAAACAAATAGAAAAATGTGTATCAATATCGTTAAGATTACAAGTACGCGTTAAAATATAATCGTCGTCGGTGTACTGCTCAAAATCCTCTCCCCTACGGAATTTGATATAATAAAAATCAGAATTTTCAGGGAAAACAGTTTGCAAATCGCGACCTATAAGCAACTCTTTGTCAGGCGATGCGGCGATTTTGCCACCGGAAGTAAAAATTATCAACTGACTGTCTTCCGGACGTTCAATCAGCGAAAGTTTTTGATTAATATTGTTGATTACATATTCTGCTCCAATTACGCCCAAAAGTCTTGTACCGAAATGCAACGGATAAACAATTGGCATAACAAGCTGATTTTTTGCATTTTCACGTTTCAAAACCGGCTCTTGAATTATTACATTTTTCTTGGTTTTGAAATAATAATAAGAGTTAACATCCTCATTATCGTTGTAATTTGAAATATAATCGTGCTCTACAACACCGTCAACTCGTTTGGTAAAAAGCGGCACAAAACGACCTGTAGAATCATGATATTCAGCATCTTGATACAATGAATCTTTGCCGTCAAACATATTTGGTTCCCAAATCATGTAAAGACTTTTCATATCGGGAACCGAAGAAATATTTTCATAAAGAATAGTTGTTGCTTGATTTCTGTCCATGTGGAAATTGAGTTCCGGATTACCAATCTGAACAAACCAAAGTGACAGTTTATCAAGTGTTTCCACTTCCGAGGTAACTATCCCTTTGAAAGTTTGAGACAGCAATTGAGAACTCTTCTCGATGTCTTCTTTGTATTCGGCGATTTCTCTGGAACGCATAAAAAGTCCCAATATCAATGACACCAACATGACAATGACAAATGTAAAAAGTCCATACGCAAAATAATAATCGTATGACTTTTTGAGCATCGAATTAAATTTATTTCTTGTTTTCTCTAACATAATTTTCTAAACATCAATAACAGTAGCCAAAAGCATAATTTTTTCCACATCACCTTTTGTATTGGCAATCGGGAATTCATTAGCATTTATATAAATAAAACTACCTGTTGGAAGTTTCAATTTCAGCCTTTCAATCTGCTCTTTACCCGAACACAAAATTGTAAGCGAAGTAGAGAACTGTGTAATATTTTCCGGTACAAGGAAATTAGCAAAATCCATGTTAACAACTTGCTCTTCTTCCAAACCCAATTTATTGTAAAACAATGAGTTTGCCGACAAAATTATACCACGGCGGCTAAATTCCACTTTCATAACAAAGGAATCGATAGCCAGATTGAATGTTCGCATTTCCAACTGAGAATCCTCGATAAATTTCTGTTTTTCAGCAAGAATTTTTTCTTTCTCGTTGATTTTGTCCAAAGAGCGGTTGATTTCACGTTCCTGTGTACGCAACTGCCTTTCAAGAATTTTGGTACTAGAAATATCCAATCCGATATTGATGATTTTCTGAACATTACCTTTTTCATCTACAATCGGAGAAAATGTTTCGGCAAGCCAAATTGTTTTATTTCGGGTTTGAATTGATTCTTGAAGATTTCTTGTTTGACCGTGACGAAGATCTTCCCAGAATTTTCGATAATCTTTGTTGTCCGGTTTAAACGACGAAATGTCAGCATGATTTTTACCGACAATTTCTTCTTCTGACATCTGCAAAAGGTCGATAACTCTGGAGTTAACACGTATAATTGTTCCGTCTTTATCGTACTGAGTAACCAACGATGTTGCATCAATAGCCCTGAAAAGACCGCGCATTTCGGAATCCTTGGTTTCGGCTTCTTCTTTCAACCGACGCATTTCCTGAAGGTTGCGACGCATCTCAACTTCCTGAATTTTCATAAGTTTAGACTGCTCTTGACTTTGTTGCAACAATGATTCGGTACGCTCATTAATCTTCAAACCGGAAACCGCCGACGCAATACTTTCTGCAATTCGCGACAAAAATGTTACTTGGTATTCCTCAAATTTATGGAACGATGCAAGCTCAAGCATACCACTGATTTTTTGGTTGAAAATCAACGGTACAATTATCAAATTGTTCGGCTGAGCATCGCCCAAACCGCTGACTATCTTGATATAACCCGGTGGCAAATCTGTTACATTAATAATACGGCTTTCATGATAAGCCCTTCCGAGCAATCCTTCGTTTACTGAAAACGAACCTTTTATCATTTTCTGTTTTTCGTAAGCGTAACAAGCTGCTATTTCGAGAGTTATATTTTCGGGATCATCTTCGCGAGTAAAATAAATTGCGCCTTGATTACCGTTTATATATTTTACAAGATTACTTATAATATTGTAAGCCAAAACTTTTCGGTCCTGACCATGGAAACGAAGAATTTCAATAAATTTTGTAATACCTTCGTTAACCCAATCAGTATGAATTTCTTCAAGCTTACGAGCTTTATCGTCTTTGGTTTTTACAGCAAGAAATTCTCTGAGATTCAACAACTTGTCAGTTTCATCATCCTTTCCTTTCTCAAACTCCAATTCGTTTGAAAAATCGCCTTCTGAAAGTTTTTCAATAAGTTTTACTCGATTGTTTTTGTTTTCAATAATCTCATTAACAGCATTTTCCATCTCAATCATTTCAATAGGTTCCAACTTGGAAACCAATTTTGAAGTTGATTTTTCTGGAACTCTGCCTTCAGCCACTTGATAAACAAATGTCTTAATCTTATCAAAAATCTTGAAAAATGAACTGTTTATTAATATAAGAACCAATTGACAAATCAACCACAAAAATACATACAAACCGATGATTTTCAGCTTTGTAGATTGACTTGAACCGATTTCATCCATAGGACAGCAAACTCCGACGTAAGTATCCAAATCTTTGATATACAATACTTTTTGGCAAACGTCAAAATCTTTTTCAAACATCCGAAAATATTTGGTAGTGATATTTTTAGAATCGGAATCAGCCTTGATATTATTGAGAACTCTTTCGGCATGAAGACTCTCAATATTAGAAAGTTCCGGGTGTAAATAAATTCCGGCAGAAGGAGAAATTACAAAAAGATAGCCCGATTCGTTTACAACCTGACCTTTTACAAATTCTACAACACCTTTCGACAATGAAAACTTTTTCATACACGAAACCATACCCGAAATTTTTGAATTCAAAAACAACGGGAAAAAGGCTGTTACAAATTGTTTTTTCAGAATATCGATGTTACCCTGATAAATTTCACCGTTTTCTACAGTAGGAACAATATCAGAAGTATTCGGAATAAAAATATCCGTAAGCAACTGTTTATCAGAATGATCAAAATTGGAAGCTACAATAAGATAACCTTCCGGAATCTTCTGATACATCGCCGATTGCGTACCGGTAAGCGAATAAACATTATCAATAATTGTATTGATAGAAGAAATATCTTTACCTTTTACAGTCCAACGCGGCACTCTCTTAAAATTGGTTTCACCGGTGATAAAATCAGTAGCCTGACGACTGATAGAATCCTCTTCCTGAACTACTTGACCTGTTTGTCTGAGGAAATACACAAACAAACGCAACGACTCAGAAACTTCTTCTTGATTGATATTGTTTTCTGTTTCGATACGATATTTCAAATTAGTAACAGCCTCGTCCAATTGTTCATTACTTTTGGCGAGCATCTCATTGTCTTGCTGTCTAATTGTAAATACAGACAACACAATAAATACCACAGTGAAAAAACCTCCCATAAAAAGGTTAATCCACAAATGTATTTTTGTATTACGTTTTTTAGAATTCATAGATAAAATTTGCCAATTTATAATAATTTGTAAAAGCTAATTAAACATATTAGCCCGTTTGGCCGCCGCATAAAAACGGATTGACTAAATTATAAAAATTTAGACAAATACAATTCCAAAAAACAACTTTTTTGTGTTTTTTTACTAAAAAACTCTTAGAGACTGTATTTCGTGGTCTACTTGCGGTATCGAATCATAAATTCCAAACAATGCCGAACCGCTTCCTGTCATCGACGAATAGATTGCACCGTTGGCATAAAGCCGCTCTTTCAGCTCTTTGAGTTTTGGAAAATCAGGGAACAAAAATTCCTCAAAATCGTTCTTAATCAGATTTTTCCATTCAGAAACCGGCTTTTTGAAATCTTCAAGCAAATCGGTTTTTGCCGGCTGAGGTTTCACTTTGGAATACGCCAAAGCAGTTGAAATTCCAAAATCCGGCTTGATAATCAAAATATTCAAATTCGGATCAATTTGCGGCGCATCATGAAAAATATTACCCTTGCCGGTAGCAAATTTGGGTTCGTCATCAATAAAAAAAGCACAATCAGCTCCCAACCGCGAAGCCTCTTCTATAAGTTGTTCTCTCGAAAGTCCAAGTCTAAAATATTCATTAGCAGCCTTTAAGAAGAAAGCCGCATCAGAAGAACCGCCGCCAAGACCGGCACCGGCTGGAATATTTTTAAACAATCGAATTTCCAATGGAGGAATATCAAATTTCTCACGAAGGATATCAAGTGCACGTTCTACAAGATTTTTTTTGCCGTCACTTTGAATTTTTATTCCGGAAATTACAAAGTTATCTTTGCCGGTTTCACTTTGAAAAAATTCAAGACTATCAAATAATTTCACCGGATAAAATATGGTTTCAATATCATGAAAACCATCTTCACGGCGCTTTGTGATGTTAAGTCCGATGTTGATTTTAGCGTTAGGAAAAACTATCATTTTATAAAGACTAAATTGTTGTTATCTAATTAATATACAAAAAGTTGACTAAAATTATGTTTTAATTGTAGGTTACATATTAAAATCTACCGCAGCCACCGAAATCATGTATGGTTTCAGCCATTCTACAACATTAAGATGTGCCGGATGTGTTGAGTAAAAATTCAAATCATCAACCGACTTGAAATCAACCTCCAAAGCAAAATCGTATGACATCTCGCCGTGAATAAAATCTTGTCCCGAAACCAATTTTTGGATAACAGAAATTTTGGAAGGCAACTCCGCAAATTTCTCTTTCAACTGGCTGCAAATCCGGTCTTTAGTCATACCGTTTGCATCTTTTATCCTGAAAAAAACGATGTGTCTTATCATAACTATACAATTTTAAATGTTAATTCATGCAAAATTAGTCAGTAAATTGTCAAAATCATAATTTTTTTAATTGTTTTTATACAACAACAATATAACAATTTAAATTTCAGACAATTATATATTAAAAACAAAAATTAAGGATTTTTTTTTATGTCACAATAATAAAGATAGTATATTTGCAGTAAACAAGTAAATAAAACAACATGTTCACAAAAGTATTTGAAATATTAGGCAAAATATTCAATGCGTCAGTATCAGACACTTACGATATTCCGACCGAATTGAATTGCTACAAAGATGATATCAACAATCTTAAACAAATTATCAACAATTATTATAATTACAACGGTTGGTTTTACCCGGAATTTGTAAAACTTCAATTGACTTCTCTTGGCAAAATGCTTAATCATAATGATTTGCAAGAATTTGAAAAACAATATCCGACAAAAGAACTTTCCGACAAAAAAATTAAAATAATTCCGGCGGGAAATATTCCTTTGGTATGTTTTCATGACATCTTTTGTATCCTGATGTCAGGCAAAAAATGTATCATAAAGTTCTCACAGAAAGATCGTTTGCTGCCGTTTGCCGTTGTTAACATGTTGCAAAAAATAGAACCGCAACTTAAAGACAGAATAATAGAAGAAAAAGATCAACGCTTGGATTTCGACGGAATTATCGCAACCGGAAGCAACAATTCAAGCCGATATTTTGAATATTATTTTGGAAAATATCCGCATATCATTCGCAAAAATAGAAATTCGGTTGCAATTTTGGACGGTACTGAAAACAAAGATGACTACTCAAAACTTGCCGATGATATTTTTGCATATTACGGTTTGGGCTGTCGCAGCGTTTCAAAAATCTATGTACCAAAGGATTACGATTATCAAACTTTTTTCAAAAATATTGTTGACAAAGGCGATGTTATAAAAAATCCAAAATATTCCGACAATTACGACTACAACAAAGCTGTATATCTGATGTCAGATAATAAAATTTTGGACAACAATTTTATACTTTTGAAAGAAGATGAAAGAATAAGTTCGCCGGTAGGAGTAATTTTTGCAGAAAGATACGATAATTTAGAATCTTTAGCAGAAAAATTAAATAATATGACTGACGAAATACAATGCATTGTCAGCAAAAAATCAATTCCAAACTTAAAAACCGTAACAATCGGAAACGCTCAAAACCCAAGTATTTTTGACTTTGCCGACGGTGTTGACACGATGAAATTTTTGAAAACAATTCAATAAGATGTACAAGGAATTTAGAAATTCGATGTTGGTTAAAATAGGAATAACAACACTTATCCTATTGTTAATCTACTATTTACGAAATGTTTTGCTACCGTTTGCATTATCTTTCGTGATAGCATACATCCTAAATCCGATTGTAAAGTTTGTAGAAAGATTAGTAAAACGTAGAATAATCGCAGTAATTATCACATTAATTTCTGTTACAACAATATTTACTGCGATAATAGCGGTCTCTATTCCGGTAATTCTCAACGAATCCAATCATTTGTACACATTACTGAAAACCAAACTGTTAGAAAACCAATGGGACGGGCATTTTGCTGAAATTACGGCATTTATCAAAAAGATTTTGGAAAATCTTGAAACCGACGAAAAATGGTCAGCACTACTCACCAGCGGAAATATTTCGAGTTTTACGCAAGCCGTTATGCCAAAAATTGCGGCTTTTTTTTCTAAGACTTTCAATCTTATTTCCAGTATATTCGGTCTTACAATAATTATACTCTACACAATTTTTATCATGAAAGATTACGAGGAAATTTCGCGTGGAGCTTACAACCTAATTCCGGCAAAACATCAAACTAAATTCAACAAATTTATCGAACGATTTCAACACGAAATCAAAAACTATTTTCGAGGACAAGTAGGAATCGTGATTTGCGTGATGATACTTTATTCAATTGGTTTTACAATCATCGAACTGCCAATGGGATTTGTACTTGGAATTTTCATCGGCATACTCAACTTAGTGCCTTACCTTCAGATAGTTGGATTTCTTCCGGCGTTTTGTTTGGCATTAACTAAAGCCTTGGAAAACAACTCACCGTTTTGGATACCCGTTGCACTTACGGCATTGGTATTTGTAACGGTACAAATAATTCAAGATATGATACTTACACCAAAAATCATGGGCAAAAGCACAGGACTGAATCCCGCGATGATACTGCTTTCGTTATCAGTTTGGGGCAAATTGTTAGGATTTTTGGGACTGATTGTAGCAATTCCATTTACCTGTTTAGTAAGGATTTACTACAACGAATATTTAAAAAGCAAAGAAGATGAAAAAACTAATAATAATCTTGGGACCGACAGCTTCGGGCAAAACGGACTTGTCAGTAAAAATAGCACAACAGCTTGAAACTGAAATAATTTCATCAGACTCAAGACAGATATTCCGAGAAATGACAATCGGAACGGCTGTCCCTGAAAAACATTATTTGGAAACAGTAAAACATCATTTGATACAAACTCACTCTGTAACAGAATATTACAACGCTTACATGTACGAACAGGAAGTGTTGAATATTTTGGAAAACGATATTTTCAAACGCCACGATACAGCTGTGATGTGCGGAGGATCAATGATGTACATCGATGCGGTGTGCAACGGGATAGATTTTGCACCGGATAGGGACGAAAATTTAAGAAACGAACTTTGGAAACGTTTTGAAACGGAAGGAATCGATCAAATGAAAGAAGAATTAAAACGCTTAGACCCAAAGTATTACGAAGAATGTGACTTAAAAAATCACACAAGAATTATCAAGGCGTTGGAAGTATGTATTCAGACCGGCAAACCGTATTCAAGTTTTAGAACCGGAATAAAAAAAGAACGAAATTTTGAAATAATAAAAATAGGACTTAATTATCCGCGTCAAATTCTTCACGAGCGAATCAACAAACGTGTAGACATCATGATGGAGAACGGACTTTTGGACGAAGTAAAAAGTTTGCAAAAATATCAACATCTCATGCCACTCAACACTGTGGGATACAGAGAGTTGTTTGATTATCTCAACAACAAAACGGATTTGGAAACTGCCGTAGAACTCATAAAACGAAATACACGACGCTACGCCAAAAAACAAATTACATGGTTCAACAAAACAATTGACAATCAATGGTTTAATCCGTCAACCGACGAAGAAAAGATTATGGAAAAACTTGATTTAATCAAATAATTCAACATGAATTTATAAATAACCAAAAGTCAGCACCAAATAAATTCATAATTAGATGTTTTTTCCATAATTTTGCAAAAAGATTTTGATTGTAACAATGAACTTTAGCATAATAATTCCGCTTTACAACAGACCAAACGAACTTGATGAACTTTTGGAAAGCCTTACTAAACAGACTTCTAAAAATTTTGACGTAATTGTTGTAGAAGACGGCAGCGACATAACAGCAGAAGATGTTATAGAAAAATATCGCAACAAACTGGATTTAAAATACTTCACAAAACAAAATTCAGGTCCGGGAACAACTCGAAATTTCGGCGCTGAAAAATCTACTAATGATTATTTCATATTTTTTGACAGCGACTGCATAATCCCCGAAAATTATATGGAAATTGTAACTAAAAGATTACAAGATAAATACACAGATTGTTTCGGCGGACCGGACGCAGCATTGCCAACTTTTACTCCCATACAAAAAGCAATAAGCTATGCCATGACTTCTATAATTTCAACAGGAGGAATACGCGGCGCAAGCGAAAAAGCCGGAAAATTTCATCCAAGAAGTTTCAACATGGGATTTTCAAGACAAGTTTTCGAGAAAACACATGGCTTTTCAACAATGCGTTTTGGCGAAGATATCGATATGACTCTCAGAATTTTAGAATCCGGTTTTACAACACAACTTATAAAAGAAGCGTTCGTTTATCACAAACGCAGAACCGATTTCAGAAAATTTTTCCGACAAATTTTCAATTCGGGATGCGCACGAATCAATTTGTATTTGCGTCACAAAAAATCATTGAAACTCGTTCATTTGTTGCCCGCATGTTTCTTGCTCGGAAATATTTTCTGTATACTTGCAGCAATTGTTACAGCATTGATATTCAAAAGTTTATGGTGGGTTTTAATTAGTGTAATTCCATTAATAATTTTTGTACTACTCGTATTGGTAGATTCGTCAATAAAAAACGGTCTGAAAGTAGGAACACTCTCAATAATAGCAGTTTACATCCAATTGTGCGCTTACGGAATCGGATTTTTGAAAGCAGTTTGGAACGGACTGATTCTCAAAAAAGGCGACACTACAGGTTTCGTAAAAAATTTCTACAAATAGACGAAAAAATAATACTTTTGCATAAACAAAAATCGATAAGAAGATGTCAACAGAAAAAGATAAATTAGAAAAAGCAATACAAGAAATCCTTGATAGCAACAAGATTTTAGAAAAAATCGGTAAAAGCGTTTGCGTATTCGGTTCGTCATCAATAGAAGAAGGTACAGAATACTATCAACAGGCAGTAGAAACCGGTTATCAACTCGCCCAAGCCGGATTTGCAGTAATCACCGGCGGAGGTCCAGGATTGATGGAAGCTGTTAACAAAGGTGTACAAAAAGCTAAAGGTAAATCAATTGGAATTTGTATGGAATTTCCGGAAATTTGTATCGAAAATGAATACATCGACAAAGAAAATCATCTTTTGTTGTCGGATTTTTCGGCAAGAAAATATTTGTTTTGGAAATTTGCAAACGCGTTTGTAGCATTACCGGGCGGACTTGGAACTTTGGACGAAATTACTGAATGTCTGACTCTTATGCAGATGAAAAATATTCAGCAACGTCCTTTGATTTTACAAGATAAAAAATTCTGGTCTGGCATGGCTCAATGGCTTGAAAATACTCTGAAAAACGAATACAAAACTATTCGCGAATCAGATATCAATCTTTTTGAAGTAACTGATAATGTGAACGATACAATCACAAAAATTACAAACAACATCAAATAAAAAGGTTATGAAAAAATTTTTATTTCTATTAATATCAATCATTTGCCTGACAATTTCAGCCAAAGCGCAGGTGCCGTCTGCCACATGTTCACTCTCAAACGCTACACCCAAAGCCGGAGAAATTGTGGTGATGACTGTAAATATCAAGAAATGCGATTTGGCTTGTTACGCTCAGTATCAGCAACTTTTGCCGGAAGGTTTTACTGCAACAGAAATTTCAGGACAATCTGACAATGCTAATTTTTATTTTGAAAACAACAAAGTTTTCTATCAATGGTACAAACTTCCGATTGACAAAAGTGTAATTACATTGAAATACAATTTGGCAATTGCTCCCGGCACAAAAATCGGAAAATATGATATTCCGGGCTATTTCAGCTACCAAATGAAAAACCGTTTGGGTGAAATAGAAACCCCGATTTCAATTGAAGTAAAATAAAAAATAGAATTTTCATAAGGAAGGAAGTCTGTCAGGCTTCCTTTTTTATTTTCCAAAAAGAAAATCCATTACTTCAGAATTTTTTACAATTCGTTGCAATTCGTTGTTTTTCAGAATATTATCAACAGAATCAGAAATCAATTCTTTTTTATCCAAAATCCAAATATCATCGGCAAATTTCATTGCCAAATCAATATCGTGAGTAGAAACAAGAATTGAAAGATGTTGATTTTTAGACAATTCTGACAACAATTTCATAATCTCGAATTTTGAAGTAAAATCCAAAAATGCAGTCGGTTCATCCAAAATCATAATCGGACAATTCTGAACTAAGGCTTTGGCAATCAATGCTTTTTGCAATTGTCCGTCCGACAGCTCGGAAATATAACAATTTCTAAGATGTTCGATTTTTAATAATTGTAATGCTGAATCAATTATCTGTCTATCAGCATTTTGCAATCCTCCGAAAAATCCGGTGTAAGGAATTCTGCCAATTGCAATCAGTTCGTAAACTGTCATCAAATCAGCTGAAATCTTGTCGGTAAGTACAAGCGAGATTTTTGTAGAAATCTCTGAAACTGAATAATTTACGATATTTTTTCCAAACAATTTGACTTCACCGGAAAAAGGTTTCAACGAGCCACAAAGATTTTGAATCAATGTTGACTTTCCAACGCCGTTTTCACCCAACAAACACGTGAGTTTTGAAGGTTTCAGTTCAAAATTTAAATTTGTAAGTATCGGATTATTTTTTTTGTAACCTATGGTAAGTTGCGTACCGGAAATTGGAATTTTTGTCATAATCAATTGAAATTGTGAAGTTTGTGTTGATTGAAAATAATATAAATAATAATCGGTGCGCCAAAGAGAGGAGTCACAACATTAAGCGGTAAAACTCCGTACTTCGGAAAGCATATACATAATAAATTACAAATCAATGCTATAAGCGAACCAACCATAATTGTAAACGGTAAAAGTAACTTATGAGAATTGGTTTTAAGTATTAATCGTGAAATGTGCGGTACCGACAATCCGATAAATGTAACAGGACCGCAAAATGCTGTTACAATGGCAGTTAAAATTCCGGTTGCGAAAAGTAATAAATTTCTGTTCAATTTGATATTTAATCCGACTCCGCGAGCGTAATTATCGCCTAACAGCATGACATCGAGCGGTTTAACAAGTAAAAATGTCAAAAACAAAAAAAAAGAAATCGAAATTACAAAAAATGGAATTTGTTCCGAAGTAACTCCTGAAAAATTTCCCATGCCCCAAACTGCAAATGTTTTTACTGAATCGGCACTCGAAAAAAAATTGAGAAACGAAATTGCTGATGATGAAATATAACTTATCATTACTCCGATTATCAACAACATCAAATTATTTTTTACAAAATTGGAGATAAAAAGTATAATTCCAAGTACCAAAATTGCGCCAAACAAAGCTCCGAAAATTATCAACAAATTGTATGACAGGCTATTATTAACCCAAAGATGTCCGAATGAAAGTATTATCAACGCAACTCCAAATGATGCTCCTGTAGAAACTCCAAGGATGGAAGGTCCGGCTAACGGATTTCTAAATACGGTTTGCAACAACAATCCCGAAACAGACAAAGCTGAACCTGCAAAAATTGCTGTTAAGCTCTGTGGTACACGTGATTGCAAAATTATTACGTTGTTGATGTCATTTAAAGATTTTCCAAATATCACATCAATAATTTCTCCAATCGGAATATTTACAGAGCCGACCATGATGTTGAGTAAACCGAAAATCAATATCAATACGGCTACTACGATAAATTTTAAATTCATCAATTCTCTATCAGCGTTTAATCTAACAACTTTTTGAAATATCTCAACTGATATTCTTCTTCCAAAACTTCGGGATGCGAAATTTTAATCAGATCTTTCAACAACAAATCCGGATGAAAAGGAATTTCATCAAAATAAGGTGAATAATTCAGATTACATCCATAAACTTGTTTTTCTTTTACAGCCTTGAAATTCAGATATTTATTATCCTCAGAAATCAAACTTTTCAAAGTATAATCCTGATTGTTGTTATATTTTATAATCCACAAATCAGCATCATTGGCTTTGGTAAATACAGTTTCAAAATTTAACGGTTTAGAACCGTAACCGTCAAGATAATCAAAGACATAATGATTTCCGGCGTCTTCGTAAAACACTCCCGCAGTTGATTTTTTTGTCGGAACATACCAATTGCCATTTATCGGCAAATTTGCAAAAAGTCGCGGCTTGTCAGCAACAGAATCCACTTTTTGTTTCAACGAATTATAATTGGTTTCCACAACTTGAAAAATTGAGTCAGCCACATCCAACTTATTGAACAACAGACCGAAAAACTTAATCCATTCGGCTTGAGCCAACGGAGATTTTTCCAAATAATCAGCACATTCAATAATCGGAGTTTCTTTCAGTTTACTCAAAATGCCCGAACTATTAAAACCATCATAAGGAGAAAGGAAAATGGCGTCGGGGTTCAACGCCATAATTTTTTCAATATCCGGATTCATAGAACTACCCAATGTTTTTACCTTTTCATTTGATATTCGCGCTTTTATATCTTCATCCAAAATATATTCAGCGTCGCAAACTCCCGAAATCACTTCAATTTCTCCAAGTTCATTAATCAAATGAGAATGTAACGATGTGAAAACAACCGCATTTTCAATTGGAACATGTACAACCGAACAATCGTAATTTTGATTTTTGTTTGACTTTGGATTTTTATCCGTAATCAAATACGAATGCATAACTTTTGTTGTATCAGCAGGATTAAGAATTTCAACGCGATAAAAATCCTCCCCTTTCATGATTTTCAAAAGCGAAGCATATTTCAATTTTACAATTTCCGAAGCATTATTGTTGTCCTCTTTTTTTACTTGTTGACTACAACTTACAAACTGTAAAAACAGAAAAATAAAAGTAATTATATGAATCCGCATATCTAATTTATTGATTAATAAACAAATACAGCAGTATTTGGATTAACACCACTGGTTTCAAATTTTGTTACAAAATTACCGTTTTTATCGAAACGATAAACAGTACCGTTTGACAAATAATCTGTAGTACCAACATAAATATCACCGTTTTCAGAATCTACTTCAAAAAGATAAACGGTAGCTGTTGCGAGTTCCGGTGTTGAGGTTAAATCCAAAAATTCAGAATCTTTACCGGTTTTGATGTCACGAACGAAAAACGAAGTATTTACAGTTGGGTTCCAATTTTCATCGTAAACAGTAGCAGCATTTGCGACATAAAGTTTGTTGTCAAAATATGCGATTCTTGATGCTGAACCGGTTGGTGTTACGTTGAATGATTTTACGTCAAGATTCAGTAATTCAATTGAATAAGACGGAGTATAATAAGTAACGTAAACACTATCGCCGGCTACAACTACATCTTGAAAGTTTCCGAACTCAGTTTCAATATTTTGCTTGAGTGTAAATGTAGACAAGTCAATAATAGAAATACGCTTGTCTGATTCATTATTTTTCTGAGAGTTACAAACAATAAGCAAATTATCTTTTACAGCAAGATTTTCAGGATTGTTACCAACTTCTACAGATTTTACAGATGAAACAATTGAAGTAGTATCAAACTTTACAACAGTACCTGCGTATGAGGTTACATAAACAAATCCGTCTTTTGCTACAATATGACGCGGTGTACCTTCCTCATCTGTAAATGTGTGTTGCTCAACGATTTTACCGTTTAAATCAAGTTTTGCCAAATAATTTGAACCTGAAACTACAAGGTAAATTCTATCGCCATAATAAATGATGTCCTGACCTGTATCACCAATACCTTGACCGTTGACAGTTGCGAAAACTTTTGATTGATAGCTACTTTCACCATTCGGATAGTAGATATCAAGAGTAGAATTGTTGGCTTGCCATGCACCTTCGTTCAAAATAAAGACACGTTTTTCAACATCTTTTTCTGGTGTAATTTCTTCATACTCATCATCTTCGTTACAAGATGTAAAAACTGATGCTGAAGTCAACACCAAAGCACTGAGGCTTAATACTTTAAAAAAATTTTTGTTCATTTTTGTTTAGATTTTTTTATATACTTAAAGTTAACTGTAATTGCCATTGTCTGCCGGGCATCGGATAATATTTTATTATATCGTACTGCTCATCGGTAAAATTTATGCAAGAAAATTTTGCCATCAATTTGGAGTTACGCAGATTAAAATTCTTTGTAACCGAAATTGTATGTTCCATATATTTGTCAATCAAATTTTCCGGAATATTATATTTCAAAAAATATCGTTTTCCTGACCAAATGCAATGATAACCAAGCTGAAACCATTTACAATCAGATGCTAAAACATAATTACCCGAATGCTTGGGTGAATACGGAATTTGTGAATTATAGTATTTGGAATTTTTATCTGTTTTGTCCAACACTTCTTGGTAAGAATATCCGACTTGAAAACTGAATTTCAATGACTTGAAATCTATATTTTTCGTGATGTTGACATCAATACCGTCCATAGTAACCTTGCCGTAATTGTACATCTTCCAAACGTATGTTGTGGGAATTGCAACAATTTTTTTGTCAACATAATTTTTGTAAACATCGATTGTAAAAGCCAGTAACTCAGAACTATAATCAAAACCCAATGTAAATTCTTGAGCATCTTCGGGTTTAAGACCTGTAGTACCAAGCGTTGTATAATAAAGTTCGTTGAATGTCGGAACACGATATGTATTTTTGTACATAAGCCGCATCGCAATATTTTTGTTGTAAAACGGTGAAATTCTCAATGTTACAAAAGGTAAAAATCTATCAATATCCGACATGGAATTTCCGTTTTCTACTTTTTCGCGAACACTATTATAAATACAGTTTGCAAGTACGGTAAATGTATTATGAAGATTATATTTCAAACTAAGCGATGTTAAAAACGTATTTCTTTTAGGATAAGATGCCGGCGAAATATCGCTATCCAATGTATTGTAAGCCTCATCGATACTGATAGCAGATGTCAACGAACTGAAAATCTGCCACATATTTATCAGACTCACATAATACTCGTTTTGAGTAGAATTTTGTGAAAGTTTGCCGTCTTTGTATTTAACATCTGTTTCTTCGTAATGATTGAACGAATAATTGTATTTTGCAATTACTCGTGTGGTAAAATTGTACGACCAACGATGTTTAAAATTTGTCTGAAAAAAATAATTCGCATCGTTGAGCCGTTCGGTACTTTTGGGATTGTACAAAATAACTCCGCCGGGCAAACCTCGGTCGGAATAATACGCATAAGCCTTGACATTCACATCATTGCGCGAAGAATCGTTGTAATACAAATTGATTTCTGCCTTCGCTGAATTGATATCGGAATTGTTGCGACGCTCTTTGGTAACTTTGGAATAATTGACCAAAGTAAAATCGTAAACGCCGTCGGCACGCATAAATTCACCTTCGGTTTTTATACTCAAATTTTTGCTCAACAATTTGGCGTAAGCCGCATTCACAAAATTATAACCGAAACTTCCGGTCTTGAAATTCAGATTAAAAGTATAATCATGATTTTGAAACTGCGGTTTTATTGTATTGATACTCAACACACCCGCCGAAGCAAAAAGTTTTGCCGGTTTCAAAAGATTTTCATCGCTTCCTATCGTAAATTTTAGTTCTGAAATCTGATTGATATCAAACCTTGAGATGTCAACCGGTCCTGCCTGAGTATTTGAAACCGGAATTCCGTCGTAATCCACAGCGGTATGAGCAGCACCAAGGCTTCGCACGGAAACTGTTTTCAGTCCGCCGATACCCCCGTAATCCTTTATATTTGTGCCACTAAACATCCTTAAAGCATCAGTTATTGTCTTCACCCCTAAGACCTCAATCTGGTTGCGGCTTAGGGATTGAGACAATGTTAATTGTTGCTTCTTATTATTGGCAGTTACGTCCACTTGCTCTATTTCACGGTGAATAACAGTATCGTTTTGAGCCGAAGAATTTTGGCAAAACAACACCAACCCCACCCCACAAAGCAGTGACGGCAATCTATAATCCATAGAATAATAAATAATGCTAAGTATTTGATTACCACCAATCAACTGTACATCGCAATTGTGGCGGCTATAAACGCAGATTGCAGGTCTTCTGACTTTGCTCCATGACCACGCCTTCCCGCAATATGACTGACTTTTTCAGTAAAAAAATTGCAGTGGCAACGAATGTAGTCATTCTTATAATGAGCTTACAGCAGCGAGACTGTTCAGGATTTTCACCTGATTCCCTTTTAATGCCGGCGTACGGGGGTAAGTACCCGGCAACAATCAGCATCGCAAAATTATAAAAAATACATTTACGCATAACATGATTTTATGCAATTAAGAATTTATTAACGCAAAAGAAGTCAGAGATATAAAAAAAACGGGCGACATCTCTTATAAAAAGAAATATCACCCGTATTATATTAACTAAAAAGAAACAGAATTATCTGTTTTTTTTTTAACTATTTTACTTTGTCGATAGCTTCGCAAATAGTGTTGAAAATATCGTTGATTTCGCCGATACCGTTGATTTCAACAGATTTACCTTGTTTTTTGTAATAATCAGCAACCGGAAGAGTCTGTTCGTTGTAAACTTTGATACGGTTTTCGATAACAGCAGGATCAGCATCGTCAGCACGACCAGAATCTTTAGCACGGTTCAAAAGACGTTTAACCAAAGTATCGTGATCAGCAGTAAGGCAAAGGAAAGTATCAAGTTTAAGACCTTTCTTTTCAAACATCACGTCAAGAGCTTCAGCTTGTTTTACAGTACGAGGGAAACCATCGTAAAGGATACCGTCAGCTTTGATGTTTTCGTCTACTTTCTTTTCCAACATGTCGATGATAAGAGCATCAGGAATGAGTTGACCTTTTTCCATGTAAGATTTAGCCTTCAAACCGAGTTCTGTACCCTTAGAAGTTTCTTCTCTGAGGATATCACCGGTAGAGATGTGTACGAGATTGTATTTCTTTTCAATCAAAGCAGATTGTGTGCCCTTGCCAACGCCCGGTGCACCAAAAATTGCAATATTTAACATTTTGATTATAAAATTTAGTTTAGTTATTATTTCTAATTATCTTATTCATTTACAATAGTATAAATTTCGGGCAAGTTTCTGCCGTAACCGTCGTAATCGAGACCGTAACCTACGATAAAATCGTTAGGAATGCGGAATCCTACGTAATCTACATTGTAATCTTCTCTGAAAGAATCGGGTTTGAAAATCAAACTTGCAATTCTGATACTCTTAGGCAGTTTTGCCTTGAGCTGAGCGAGGATAGATTTCATTGTAAAACCGGTGTCTACAATATCCTCAATAATTACAACGTCTTTGTCCATGATATCAGCATTCAAACCGATAAGATTTTTAATCTTGCCGGTAGAAGTAGTACCTTCGTACGATGATACTTTCATAAAACTGATAGTACACGGAACTTTGATGTTTTTCATTAGGTCAGAGGCAAACATAAAAACCCCATTCAGAACGCCTATAAAAAAGATTTCTTTACCGGCATAATCACGGTTGATTTCATCAGCTACTCTTTTTACTGATTTTTGTATCTCTTCCGCGCTGATACTTACAGTAAATTTCTTATCTTTGACGGTTATTTTATTGGATGTATCCATATAAGCAAATTTTAGCAAAATTGTATTTTGCAAAAGTAATCATTGAAAATTAATTTTAGAAATAATTTTTCATAAGTAAGCATTAAAAAATGAACCCTTTAGTAAGTATTATTATGGGATCCACATCAGACATGCCGGTAATGGAAGAAGCAGCTAAGTTTCTGAACGACATGCAAATCCCATTTGAAATCAATGCCTTATCGGCACACAGAACACCTGAATTGGTGGCAGAGTTCGCAAAAAATGCAGCTGGACGCGGCATCAAAGTTATTATTGCAGCGGCAGGCGGAGCAGCTCATCTTCCGGGTGTGATTGCAGCTTCTACCGAATTGCCGGTAATCGGAGTGCCTATCAAAGCCTCTATGAGTATGGACGGATGGGATTCTATCTTGTCTATTATTCAAATGCCTCCCGGTATTCCTGTTGCTACGGTCGGAATCAACGCCGCTAAAAACTCTGCAATTCTCGCATGTCAGATTATGGCTGTCGGCGACCCGTCTGTCAAAGAAAAAATTGTAAAATTCAAAGCTTCTTTAGCTGACAAAATAACAAAGGCGAATGAAGATTTGAAAAAAATTAAATTTGAATATAAGACTAATTAACCTTGCAGCATTATTTTTGCATCAAAAATTACTGCAAGCAAAATAAATATCAGTAACGGTTGTTACAAAACAAACAACCGTTACTGATTTTCCTTTAACCAATTAAAACCAATAACTTATAACATAAAAATTTACTCAATATTTTTGAAACAAATACTTATAAAATGAAATTACTCAATCTGTTATTGATGATTGTGATGTTTTCACTGCCGTGTTATTCACAGCAATATTTATTGGAAGCAAAATACAACGCAGTAGAAAACGATTACAATTTTTGGGTTTGTACACCTCCAAACTACATCGCAAAAGACTCCACCCAAAAAGTCGATCCCACCACAAATACTTCTGATTCAATTACTAACTCAAATCCCGATACTACACTTACATGTTTATCAAAAGAAAAATATCCGTTAGTAGTATTTCTACACGGCGCAAGTCTTTGCGGTCATGACCTCAACCGCGTAAGACGTTACGGATGTTTGCACGCCATAAAAATGGGACGCGATATCAACGCCGTAATCCTTGCACCCCAAAATCCCGGCGGAGCTTGGAATCCTTACAAATTACTGAAACTAATGGACTATATGTCTGAAAATTACAATATTGACACCAACCGCATCTACGTTTTGGGAATGAGTCTCGGCGGCTACGGAACTATTGATTTTTGTGCGACATATCCCGAAAAAATAGCGGCTGCAATGGCACTTTGCGGCGGACATTCGGGCATGGGAACTGTAAAAAATCTCGGAAAACTTCCTCTTTGGATTATCCACGGAACCAAAGACCGTGCAGTGCCGATTTCATGTTCTAAAAATGTTGTAGCCCAACTTGAAGAACAACAAAACGACAGCCTCTTGATGTATACATGGTTGCCCGGCGGCAGTCACGGTGCTCCGGCAAAACTTTTCTACATGCCCAAAACTTACGAATGGCTTTTCTCTCACTCACTTAGAGATTCTATTCGTACAATCAACCGAAGTTTTACAGTATCGATGTCCGATTTGCCGCACGCATACGAAGGCATCACCAAAACTGTTGACAGGATAAAAGTAACAGGATATATTGCTCCGGTTTATTCATCCCAAAATCGCAGTTACGACAATTCGTATTCCGGCCCGATGGTTGACTACGAAAAATGTCAAGTACATGTAGTAAAATCAGGCGATGTACTTGTAAACCTTGCCAAAAGATATCATGTTACGGTAGACCAAATTTGCAGATTGAATCATATTTCAAGAAATTCGATGCTACATATCGGTCAAAAACTGAGAATCCGCGAGAAATAAAAATCTTATTGTTAACAAAAATTATAAACGGCGTACCTTTCAAAATAAAGATACGCCGTTTATTTTAATTAGATTCCAATTCTAGGTTTCAACCTTTTTGTGTGTTCAAAAATTTTATTTAGACGATTTTGAGTAATATGCTTCTCTCATTTTGTTATTACCTACATTTTGAAAAAATTTTCCGCCGGTGGCTCTGATTCTTTTAAGCCCATTATGATTTCCGTTTTGTATTTTTACAAGTTCAACGTTTTTCTTACCGTTTCAACCGAAATTTTTAGTTTTTCTGCAATTTGCTCCGGCGATGCGCCAAATTCAGAAAGCATTTGAATTGATGAAACCAATTGACTTTGTTGTTCTTGCAATTGACTTTGCTGTTCTTGCAACTGACTGTCTTTTTCTTGCAA
>JAFXZT010000038.1 GCA_017541145.1 Bacteroidales bacterium
AACCAATTGACTTTGGGACTAAGTCCCAAAGTCAATTGGTTTCAGATACAAAGCAAAAAGAGTAAATATGACTTAGTTATAAGTAAACATTTTATAGAAATAAACGTTAAATCGAGTCAACCAATTTCAGGATAGGACAATGTGTGCGAGAAAATAACTGATGGAACCCACGATACACCGCAAAGACTTGATAATGGAATCAAGTTTATTACAGGTAAGCATATTAGGCCTTTCTTTGTGGATTATGAAAATTCAGATTATGTATCAGAAGAAGTTCATAAGGAGATTTTTAAAAGATGCAATCCTGAGTTCGGCGATGTATTATATACGAATATTGGCGCAGGCATTGGGAATGCTGCCATTAATATTGTTAGTTACGAATTCAGTATGAAAAACGTGGCACTTCTAAAAGTGAAAAAAGACATTATTAACGGTTATTATTTGGAATATTATCTTAATAATGAGAAAATCAAGGAACGTATCATTGAGAACTACTCCAATGGTGGAGCACAAAGGTTTCTAAGCCTAAAATCAATTACAAAGATACTTTCTACGATTCCCCCGCTCCCTCTTCAACAAAAATTTGCTGAAAAAATCGAGTCAATTGAGAAACATAAACAAATTGTAAACGTTACAATAAAAGACCTTGAAACGTTGCTCGCGTCAAGGATGCAATTTTGGTTTGAATAATTAACAACGGCAATATGAAGAATTTCGACTTTATCCAACTTTTGGCGCAACATATTCCGAGTTTTGCCCAACTGCACAAATACTGCGATAAGGCAGAAATATTTCAGTGCACATACCCGGAAGAGTCTGCCACCAACGCCCGCAAGGCGTTGGAATGGCTTGTAAAACAGCATCTTGCGATGAAGCACGTTGTTACCGAAAAACACGAAACCCTCAACGAGATGCTCAAACGTCCCGAGATGGACGATTTTGCCGACGGCGATTACGTTTTTGAGCGCAACATCCACACCGTGAAAAAAATCGGCAATTTTGCATCGCACATCGGCGCACAGCAAATCAAAAAAAACGACGCTTTTGTGTGTCTGAGGTCGCTATATTATGTGGTATGCGGTTTTTTGTACCGCTGGGATGCGCTGATTAGTTTTCAGGCTTTTGATGCCACTTTAGTTCCAAAAGGTTTCCCCGGACTTCTTCTCCCGGATGATTCTGAACCCGTTGTAGCTCAGGATGTTGTGGACAGTGTACCGCAAGAAGTGTTAACAAAACCTTCAAAGGTAATTCCAAATCCAAAAGAATCTCTTGAAAGTGAGGCTATTACAAGAAAATGCCTTATCGACTACATGCTCAACGAGGCCAAATGGGAGATCAATCCTACAAAAGGCGATATTCAAGGCAACAAAGCTTGTATCGAAATAAAAGTAGACGGCATGCCAACAGCCGGAGGCAAAGGATTTTGTGACTATGTTTTGTTTAGCCGTGGTGGCAAACCGCTTGCCGTAATTGAAGCCAAAAGCACAATCAAAAGCGCAATTTCAGGTCGTCAACAGGCTATTTTGTACGCCGACTGTCTTGAGAAAAAATACGGTGTCCGCCCCGTGATTTATTATACCAACGGTTTTGAAACCAAATTTATTGACGGTTTGGGCTATCCCGACCGCGAGGTTATCGCTTTTCATAGTCACGATGATTTGGAATATTTGATTCAAAAACGTGGTCGCGCTGATATTAAAAATCTTCATATTGACGAAAATATTACAGACCGACCGTATCAAAAAACTGCAATCAAAAGCCTTGTGGAGTGGCTTAACAAAAAGCACCGTCGCGGTTTGTTGGTACTTGCTACGGGTACAGGTAAAACCCGTGTAAGTATTTCTCTTTGCAAGTTGTTATCGAACAACAATTGGATAAAAAATGTACTTTTTCTCGCTGACCGTACCGAACTTGTAAATCAGGCAAACAACAATTTTCAGAAACTTTTGCCCAGCGAAACCATGACGTGCCTTTCGGATGATGAAGAACCGGATTTTAATGCGCGGTTTGTTTTTTCTACTTATCAAACAATGATAAATTATATCAACGCTATGGAAATGAAATTTAGCGTCGGACATTTTGATTTGATAATAATTGATGAGGCTCACCGCTCGGTTTTTGGAACTTATGGTGCTATTTTTCAGTACTTTGATTCGTTGTTGATTGGGCTTACTGCCACTCCTCGCAACGAAATCGACAAAAATACTTTCCGCCTTTTGGAACTTGATAACGAACCAAATTTTGAATACACATTTGAGGAAGCTGTAAAAGACGGTTATCTTGTACCATACAAAGTAAAACTTTACAATTCTCATATTATCAACGAGGGCATCAAATACGATGAATTGTCGCCGGAACAGCGTAACGAACTCGAAAAAGTTTGGAAATACGAAAAAGCTCTCAAAGGTATTTCTCAATCTTCTGATTATCATCGTGATATAGAGAGCAACGAGATTTTCAGATATTTAATCAACGACGATACAATCGACCAAGTACTTTTGCAACTGATGGACAACGGTATAAAAGTTCACAGTGGCGAAGATATTGGTAAAACAATAATTTTTGCTTACAATCATACTCACGCCGAGCGGATTGTACAGAGATTTTATGTACTGTTTCCCGAACGAGGTAACAATTACTGTCAACTGATTGATAATCAAGTAAAATATCGCGGTAGTATAATTCGAGATTTCAAATCGGCGGATAGTTTGCCGCAAATTGCCGTAAGTGTTGACATGCTTGATACCGGAATCGATGTGCCTGAAATTCTGAACCTTGTATTTTTCAAAATTGTAAAATCCAAAATCAAGTTTGAACAGATGATTGGCCGTGGTACAAGGCTTTGTCCGGATATTTTTGGTCCCGGTAGCGATAAGAAACTGTTTTACATCTTTGATTGGTGCGGTAATTTTGAATATTTTTCAAAATCGTATGACGAAATTTCTTCAACGGAAGTTAAGTCGTTGACACAAAAGCTGTTTGAATTGCGTCTTGACATCGCCAAAGAATTGCAATCCGCCGAGCATCAAGAATTGGAGTTTGACAAAAATTTTCACGATGAACTCAAAAAATTGTTGCATCAACAATTGAACAGTATCGTGAAAGAGCGCAAAGATGCACGCAAGTATTGGAGTACGATAGAGCCGTTTCTCGATTTCAATAATTGGATTTGCTTGTCGGAAGTTGACGTGATGAGGTTGAAAGAAATTGCAAAACTTGTTCCGACAGAATCTTTCGACGAGTCGGCAAAGAAATTTGACATCGCTTTGTTGAACATCCAATTGTCGTTGCTTGACAAAACCAAGAAAGCGGGACAGTCGCAAAATTTGGTTATAGAAGTTTCAAAATTGTTGGAGCAGCGCAGTACAGTTCCGGCAGTTATGGCTCATATCGAAACCATAAAAAAGGTTCAAACTCCGCAATTTTGGCAGGAACTCACTTCTCAAAAATTGGAACAAGTACGTTTGGAACTTCGTGATTTAGTGGTACTTTTGGAAAATAGTCGCAAAAATCGCAAATTCATAATCGATATCAATGACGCTTGTAATATTGCTGCCGAAGATGTAACCGATTTTTCAATCCAAACCTCTTATAAACAGCGAGTTGTAGATTATCTTTTCCATAATACCAACAATGCAACATTGCGCAAAATTCAGAATTTTGAGCAGCTTACAGCCGATGATTTTATCGAACTTGAGCGTATATTTTTTGAACAACTTGGAACAAAAGCAGAGTTTGATAATCTTACAAAAGGTCATCGTTACAATTGTAATGTTGCCGCTTTTATACGTGTAGTCAATGGTATTGATCATGCAAGAGGTATGGAAATTTATCGGAAATTCATCTCAGATAACGATTTAACTGCGGATCAAGAGATGTATCTGAAAGAGATTTTGAATTATGTAAGTGCCAACGGCGACATCGAAACCAAAAATTTTATGGAAAGACCATTTAATTTATTTAATTGGCGATTGGTTTTTGGTGACAATTTCGTTTATTTGAAAGAGTTTGTTCATCAAATTCATAAGGTAATTACGGCGTAAGTAAATTAGGAAATAAAAAAAGTGAATCAACAAATAATTTTTGAAGATTCACTTTTCCTTTAATTATTTTTCCTTTTTTATTTTTCTGTTACTTGAGTTTTGCCGTCGATGATTTTGGCGTAGTTCTGTTGTCTTACGCCGTTGTAAACCAATTCGTAACCGTTTGGTATCCAGATAATTCTTTCGTATCTGAATTTTGTAACAGGCAATTTGGTTGCTTGGTCAATTACGCCCCATTTTCCGTCTTTCTTTACGGCAAGCAATCCTTTGGTATTGCATGGTACGTTTTTGTCCGGTTTTTCGTACAAATAATCAACAATTACATAACCGTTTTCGTCAAGATAACCATATTTACCGTTTTCGCTGCCTGAAGTCAATTTCTTGATTTCTGCCTTGTCGAGTATTTGTTTACATTTATTCAATTTTTCGGTAGCTTCTGAATAGTTAGGCTTCTGTTGAAGAACTTTTTCGTAAATCGCTTTTGCGCGGGCAACATTTTTACTGTCAAAAAGTTGGTCAGCCTCGTTCATAAGTTCCTTAAGATTAGAATCTTCCTCGTTTTTTTTCTTTTCCTCTTCGGTCGGAACATCGTTGTCTCTGTCGGGATTTGTTACAGTTTTTCCGTTGTGATTTTGATTATCATTTGTAGGATTGTCTGTTACCGGATTATTATTTACCGGGTTGTTAGTCACCGGATTATCTGTCACAGGATTGTTTATAACTGTTTTGTCGTCAGAATCAGCGGTTTGAGGCTTGTCGCCGGTTTTTCTTAAAGCAAAGAAAAGTCCAAGACCGATAAGCAACAATAAAATAATGATAATCGGAATCAAATTCTTTTTACTTTTATTGGTTGCCATTGTTTCGGGCTTATTTTCAGGCGTTTGAGGTTTTTCAATCTCAGGTTCGGGAGTAGCAGCCACGGCAGCGGTTTTCTCAAGAGCTTGAGTTTCTTCACCTTCGGTTGTTGTCGGATCGGGAGTTACGGGTATCACAATATTTTTATTGAGATCTTCCAAAAGTTCCTCGCAATCGTGGTAACGCTCTTCCGGATTTTGTTTTGTAGCCTTAGTAATTACGAGTTTGAAATTCGGATTTGTTACAGTTTTTGCTTCACGGTCGGAGAGTGAGCCGGTTGCCATTTCCAACAAAATCAATCCGACAGCGTAAATATCAGCACGTTGGTCTACGAGATTACCTTTAGTCATCTGTTCGGGAGCGGCATATTTTGGAGTACCCACCTTAATAAGATTGTCATCGTAGCTGTCAGCGTAAGCAATACCGAAATCCAAGATTTTAACATTGTCACCACGGAAAGTAATCATGATATTATCCGGCTTGAGGTCGCGGTGTACAATCTGTTTTTTGTGAACGTAACTCAGAGCGTTGCAAAGCTGCTTAATAATTGATTTCATGAGCTTTTCGCTGCGGAGTTCGCCGTTTTTGATACATTCGCTCAGCGAACGTCCGTCCACATATTCCATTGTATAGTACAATCCTTTGGAATCTTCGCCCTTGTCCAAAAGTTTTACGATGTTTTCGTGATCAAGATTGTAGCAATTGTCAAACTCTTTCATAAACAGACTTTTATAAGTAGGATTGTCCTTAAATTGCGGCTTAATCCTTTTCATAATAATCCATTTGCCGTAGAGTTTGCCTTTGTATACTGTACTCATTGCGCCTTGCGAAGAAAGTTCTTGAAGGTCAGTGAGTTTCGATTCAAAAGTCGGAGCCTGACTTGGCTGTTCGGTTTTGATGTTGACAACAGGTTTTTCCGGCTCGGCGGTTAAAAATCCCGAACCTTCGTTGTTAGATTCAGGTTGTTGATTTTCAGTAACAAACCCCGAACTTTCCATGTTGTCGGACGTAGAAGAAGTGTTGTCTTCAGTTACAAATCCCGAACCTTCGTTGTCGTTAGAAGATTTTTTGAGTTGACTGTCAATCATTCTGTCGAGTTCCTGAGGAGAAATTCCGAGTTCTTGAGCTTTTTTTGACAGCAATAGCTTGTCAGAATCGCTGATAACGCCTTCGCTACAGGCATTTTCTATCAACATCTTGAGTATTTCTGGTGACATTTTTCAGTAATATTAATTTGTAATTTTTAACCTTTGAATTTTTGTTATGATTTAATCGCTTAATTATCAATAAATTAAAAAGAAAAAATCAATCAAAAAATTCAATTGCCTTTCACAAACAAAATTAATAAAAATTTTCTCACAAAATTTATTAAATTCTGAAATAATTAAATTAAATTTGTGCGTTGAAAAAATAACTAATTATTGAATTATAAGTAATCGCAATGGAAAATAATAACAATCGCGGCAATTCCGGATATCAGGACAATGATTCCCGCGGAAATAACAGAGGACAAAGGCCTTATAATAATCGTAACAACAACTACCAAAACGGTGGTAACAACAACCGTAGAAATTTTGGCAACCGCAGAAATTTTGGCAACGGTGGCAACAACGATGGTAACTATAATGGTCAAAACAACTATCGCAGCAATAATTATAACAATAATTATAATAACGGCGGCGATAATGGTAACAACTACGGTAACAATTACAACAATCAGGGCGGCTACGGCAATCAATTCCGCAGCTACAACAATGGCAACAGCAGTCAGGGCCGTACAACATTTACAAGCGGCAGCGGTCGTCAACACTTCCGCAGACCGGCTAACAACGGCAATGCTGGCGGTTTCAACAGACCAAATAATCGCCCGAACTTCGGTAACAACGGCGGCAACGGCTATGGTGACAACAATAACAACTATGGCAACAACCGTTATAACCAAAACAATTTTGGTAATGGTGATTATCAACAGCGTTTTAGAAAACCGGGTTCTAAGTATACTGTAGACGAAAAAGGTTATCATCACAAAAAATATTGGGATCATTCTGACCGCAAACAACAGGCTTTTGATGCAGCAGCAGAAAGTGAGGATGATTTCTTGCACAACGATGGCAAAATCCGCTTAAACAAGTATTTGTCTAACAGCGGTATGTGTTCTCGTCGTGAAGCCGACCGTATGATTAAAGCCGGTATGGTACAAGTGAACGGTGTGGTAATCACTGAGATGGGTGTGAAAGTAAATCTTACTGATGAGGTAAAATACAATGATATGATTGTTAAGCCTGAACACAAAAGATATTTGTTGCTCAACAAGCCTAAAGATTATATCACAACTTTGAAAGATCCTCACGCAAGAAACACCGTAATGGAATTGATAGAAGGTGCTTGCAAAGAGCGTGTTTATCCGGTTGGTCGTCTTGACAGAAATACTACCGGTGTACTTCTTTTCACAAACGACGGTGACTTGGCTAAAAAACTTACTCACCCTGCCAACGAAGTTCAGAAAATCTATCACGTAACTTTGGACAAAATTGTTTCAAAAGCTGATTTGGACAAGATTTCTGAAGGTTTTGACCTTGAAGACGGTTTTATCAAAGCTGACGAAGTAGGTTATATCGACGACAATACAAAGTCAGAAGTAGGAATTCGTATCCACTCAGGACGTAACAGAATCGTTCGTCGTATTTTTGAAGCTTTGGGTTACGAGGTAAAGAAACTCGATCGTGTGATGTTTGCCGGTCTTGACAAAAAAGGACTTTCTCGCGGTCGTTGGAGATTCCTCACCGAAAGAGAAGTTGGATTTTTGAACATGATTTCTGACAATAAAGGAGATACAGATTCAGCTGAAGGATCAGAAGAAATTGAACCGGCAGAAGAATAGTATTTTTTCTTGACTTGTTATGATTGAAAATATTACCAAGTATTTTAAATTAGTCCGTTTTGCGCATACGGTATTTTGTTTACCGTTTGCGCTTTGCGGATTTTTTCTTGCAATAGGTACTACTGAATCGCGTTTTACATGGATACTTTTTTTACAAGTACTTCTGTGTATGGTATTTGCAAGAAATACTGCAATGGGTTTCAACCGTTGGCTCGACCGCGATGTTGACGCCAAAAACGATCGTACAAAAAATCGCGAAATTCCCGCCGGAAAAATTTCACCTCGAAATGCCATGATATTTGTTGTTGTAAATGCACTTGCTTTTATCGTTACAACATTTTTTATCAACAAAATGGTATTTTTTCTCTCGCCGGTAGCTTTATTCGTAGTGATGTTTTACAGTTATTGCAAGAGGTTTACATCGCTTTGTCACTTCGTACTTGGCTGCGGAATGGCATTGTCGCCGCTTGGAGCATATCTCGCAGTAACGGGCGAATGGGCAGTTTTGCCGGTTTTGTACTTTTTCCTTGTTTTGACATGGGGCGGCGGATTCGACATCATTTATTCGCTTCAGGATGCCGGATTCGACAGCGAAAACAACTTACATTCTATTCCTCAGGCACTTGGCATAAGCGGTGCGCTCAAATTATCTTCGATTGTTCATATCGTTACCGGAATTTTGGTTTTGGTAATCGGATATTTGCAAAACGGCGGAATTTGGTTTTGGATAGGAGCGGGGGTGTTTTTGATTTTACTATTCAGGCAACATAAAATAGTAAGCAGCAACGACCTGTCAAAAGTAAATATTGCATTTGCTACATTCAACGGAATGGCAAGCGTAATATTCTCATTATTTGATATTTTAGACATATTATTGTAAAAAAATATCCCAAAATTTTTTGTTTTGGGATATTTTTTTTACTTTTGCAATCGCAAATCAAAATTGCCACTGTAGCTCAGTTGGTTAGAGCGGCTGATTCGTAATCAGCAGGTCGTGAGTTCGACTCTCATCGGTGGCTCTCTTTTTTTCTATAAACAATTGTTAACAGCCCAATAAACCTTGCTGTTAATTTTTTCTTCAGTTAGTTTCTTAGCTTCTTGCAAATCAATATCTTCAGTAAATAAACTTACGATTTTACAGTTTTCAATCTTTAAATTCGGGTCGGCTTTACCGCAAATCACAACAACGGGTTTATTTAGTTTTTGAGCGCGTTTTATGATATTTCCGGTGATTTTGCCTTGAAGCGATTGACTGTCGAAACTTCCTTCGCCCGTAATAATTACGTCTGCTTTCATTGCTTCCTCGTCAAAAAGTTGAGTGTCAAGCACAAAATCAGCTCCCTGAATGATTTTTCCGCCCAAAAAAGCAATCATTCCGCCGCCGATTCCGCCGCCTGCGCCCGCACCTTTAATATCAAGGATGTCAAAACCAAGGTCGCGTTTTATCAGTTTTGCACCGTGAAACAATGCATTGTCTAAAAAATCAGTTTGTTCATTAGTTGCGCCCTTTTGCGGGCCGAAAACTTTTGACGCGCCGTTTTCACCACAAAGCGGATTTGTAACATCGGTTGCTACAAGAATTTCCGGCAAATCAAGATGTTCCGGTTTGATAATTTTATCAATTTTCATAAAATTTTCCGGAATAGGTTCTACTTTGTTACCGTCTTTGTCAACAAATTGATAACCAAAAACTTCTGCACCTCCGAAAAACAAATCATTGGTAGCAGTTCCGCCAATTCCTACGATTACGGTTTTAACATTTTTACGTACTTCCATAACCCTTGAGATATCGTAACCCAATCCGTAAGAAGAAGTTACGAGCGGATTTTTCTCATCGCGACGCAATTTACTGATACCGATACTCAGAGCCGATTCCACAATTGCAGTTCTTGAGTAAATATTGTAAAGATATTTTGACTGAACTTTGCGTTCTTTGTTTGCCGAATAGCTCAGAAATTCCCAACGCGAAAAATTATTTCTGAAACGGATAGCTTCCACCAAACCGTCGCCACCGTCCGAAACTTGCATTTCTTCGGTTTCAATTGTATTATCATTTTCTTTCAAAGCCTTAGAAATCATTTTGTTGATTTCCTTTGACGAGAAAGTACCCTTAAATTTATCTGTAGCAATTAGAATTTTCATTAGAACTGAATTTTATTTAAAAGTCAAAATTAAAAATTTTTCGAAGAAACTGCAAAATAAATTTGTTTGTTACAATAAAAGTTTCTACTTTTGCATCGCAAAAAAGGAAAACGGTCTCTAGCTCAGTTGGTAGAGCAACTGACTCTTAATCAGTGGGTCCAGGGTTCGAATCCCTGGAGACCGACTTTAAATTTTTACATAGTCGATTGATAGTTAATGACTGTTTTTATTTGTGTTAAAAGATAATCTTCAGAGTCAGACAATTTAGTGTCTGATTTTTTTTTACCCGTTTTTTGGGTTTTTTAGTAGTGTTTGTAATAATAACAACTTAATTTGTAAAACGAATTTTATTTTACGATAGTTTATCCGGTTTTTGTATAACTGATTTTCAATTTTATTGAATTTCAATTGTCTGCCTGATAAATATCGTATAAATTCGTTGATTTATTATTTTTGTAGAATTTTTTATCGGTATCAAGCTGTTTTCAAAGAATTTTAATATTGAGATTTTTCTAAATGTTTTGTATTATGGTATATAATTTGAATCATATAGAAAAAAGTTGGGTTTATTTTTTTGTATTTTTTGTTGTTGTGTTAGCCGATACGTTTATATTGAAATATTCGCAGACTTTCAAACAAGAAAATCAAACCCTTAATATGGGAATTATGTCTCAATAATATTTTGTCACTATATTCCTAATTGTCCGATTAATAAAAATAACAGATTTTCGTTTTTTAATCTGTTAACTCTATTCGTATATATTAAGTTTGTTGTACTAAAAAAATTATTCTATTTATTAAAAAAAATGAATCTAAATTTTAGAAATAAAAAAATTGCTACAAAACTCGTATGGATGTTTTCAACATTCTGGGTTTTAATTATTATAGCCGGCAGTTTTATTCTTTATTTCTCCAACACTTCGCGCGATGAAGTGAAAGAGTTGAATGAAAATGTTGTTCCGATGAGTACCGTAAGTCAAAACATCAGATACAATCTGTCGAGGTCGGTTCAAGAGATGAAACTTTACGGATTTAGTTATGATGATGCAAATGTAAAAAACGCAATTAATTTTTTTAAGATTGCGGAACAAGAACTCGCAAAATTGGGTGATTTGTTGAACGGTTCAGACGGAGAAAATATTTACAACGAGTTGGTAAATAATATGAATTTAGACAAGGAAAAAGCTCTTTTGATTTCAAAAAATGTTAGCGAATACAAGGCACTTAATGATAGCATGTATAAAACTCAAGATGAGATTGTTGATGCTTTGAAAAATATTCGCAAGGGTTTGCAGTCGAGATCTACCCGCAATCAAATTGAAAATCAAAACAGAATTGTTCTTCTCGGAGATTTGATTCATACTATTGATATTGCTGATTATTTGATAACTTCCGAAGAATCTAAAGATGAAGTTTTGGGTATAATTAACGACGGGTTGAATAGCATTTCATCGTGGTCGTCGGATTTGGGATATTCTGGTCAAGTGAGAATTGTAAAATCAGGATTTGATAATTTTATTAAAATTTTGGAACATTCCAACAAATTGAAATCACAGTTGACCTTGCAAATGGATGAAATCGATAGAATTGGTAATGAGATAGTTAGCTTGTCCGAAAAAGTTGCAGATCATGTTTACGATACATCATTGTTAAAGATGAACGGCGTAATAATGTACATCCAAAAAATGATAATCGTTTCAGTGATTGTATTTGTGATAATAATTTTATTGAGTTTATTTTATACACATATTTTTAAGAACAAAGTTGGTAAACGCGGCGAACGCACTGTAGAAGGTGTGAAACGTGTATCAGAAGGTGATTTAACTACTGTGGTTTTGAAAGATTCAGGTGACGAATTTGGTATTATCGCACAGTCAGTTAACGATATGACCCAAAAGATTAACGATGTCCTTAAAACGATTATTGATAATGCCAACACGATAAAAGAATCCAGTGCAGAAGTTGCCCGTGCGTCACAAGCATTGAGTGATGGAGCCGGAACGCAAGCATCATCAGGTGAGGAAGTTTCGTCGTCGATAGAGGAAATGAGTGCCGGAATTTGTCAAAGTTCGGATAATGCCCGCGAAACAGAAAAAATTGCGCAAAAAGCACTTGATTCAATAAAACGAAGCAGTGTGGCAAGTCAACAAAGTCGTGCCGCAATGCGAGAAATTGCTAACAAAATTTCGATAATTGATGACATCGCATTTCAAACCAATATCCTTGCACTCAACGCTGCTGTGGAAGCTGCTCGTGCCGGCGAACAAGGTAAAGGTTTTGCCGTTGTGGCTGCCGAAGTAAGAAAACTTGCTGAACGTTCTGCCGTTGCTGCATCAGAAATCGACAAGGTTTCAAAACAAGGTGTTTTGATTTCCGAAAATGCAGAACAATTGTTGACTAGTTTGGTTCCTGATATTGAAAAAACTGCGGATTTGGTACGTGAAATAGCCGCAGCAAGTTCACAACAAACTTCCGGAATCAGTCAGATTACAACATCCGTAATGCAATTAAATGATATTACACAACGTAATGCCGCTTCAGCCGAAGAACTTGCTGCAACAAGTCAGAATCTTGCGGCTAAGAGCGTTGAACTTAAAGATGCGGTAAGTTACTTCAAAATTGCGGAAAATCATGATGAAAAGAAATTTTTATCACGTAAAGAACAGCCGACTACTACAACAAAAAATGTAAGTGGGTCTGTTATGAAACCGTCAGTAATTTCTGCACAGAAAACCTCTGTTACAACTTCAAAACAAGTGAAGTCACAAGTAGCAACTTCTCCAAAAACGAGAGTGAATTCAGAATCGAATCCGTCTTCAAAACCATTGGTAAAACAAGAATCTCAACCCGAAGAAATTGTTACACCAAAAGGTGCAATAAAACATAAAGGTACTTTTATCAATTTGAAAGATGATGGTGCGAAAGATTCAGATTTTGAAAGGTTTTAGTTAATTGTCTTCGGTAGAAATCGTATTTGAAATTTATATAAAAAACGTTCCGGTATTGAAAGATGCCGGAACGTTTTTTTCTTGGTAATATCTTGAAATAACTTTTTACAAAGTTGTTTTAAGATTTTCGATTTCTTCAACAGAAAGTTTTGTAATTTTTGATATTAGCTCAATCGGCAAATTTTCTTTTAACATTGAAATTGCAGTTTCTTTGCGAGTTTTATCTACTCCGATTATCTCGCCTTCCGCACGACCTTCTGCGCGACCTTCCGCACGTCCTTCAGCGCGTCCTTTTTCTTCTCCTTTTAATTCGCCAATTTTTATGCCTTCTTTCAACTTATAATCAAGCTGTCCGAGATAGCACATAAAATTTTGAAAACTATAATCGTACTGTATTTGCTGCTGCGGCGTAAGTGCTGAGTACGATGCAAGTTCTTGAAGTCGCATAAATAGCGGCTTTTCGTCCGTAAATGCTAAATTTGTTTCCATAGTTG
>JAFXZT010000039.1 GCA_017541145.1 Bacteroidales bacterium
ATATCTCTGGTCGAAGTCGTAGTTGAGACGTCCGATGTAAGATTCAAGCACGTGTTGCGACTCGTAAGAACTTGCGTCCCTGTCTTCTGCGTTGTTGACTTGCAGGAAGTAAGGTTCGGGAAGCGTGTTGCCCCAAGCGTCAAGTCTTGTGTGATATTCGTTTTCGTATGTGATACCTGCCAATGCGCTTACGTGATGTTTGTCAGCGAAAGTACCTTCATAACTGAGGGTGTTTTCAACCAAAGCGTCGTCGTATTGACGGTAAATTTTAGTAAGTTTTTCGTTGTCTTTTGCAAGATAAACGCGGTTAGATTGAATCCATGCGCCAATCCAAGTGTGGTCTTTTGCAAAAGTTTTTGAATAAGAAACGTTCAAGTTGTAAGAGAGTTTGTGATTTGCAAAATTCAATTTGAACATATCAAACAAATCAACATTTGCACTTGCCGTTGCTACTACTCTGTCTGTTTTGGTGTTTCTTTCCAAAAGATTATTGACCAAAAGCGGGTTTGAGAATGAAATATCACCGTGAATATTGTCATAATAAACGCCATAGCCGTGAGCATCGTAGTTATAACTTGAAGCCGCACCTACTTTGTCATCAAGAACCCAAGTACTTTCGTCGTAAGCCTTAATTGTAGGCTGAGCCAAAAGTGTACTTCTCAACACGTTGGAAACGTCACCGTAAAGACCTTGAACATATTCGCTTGCGTTAGAGATAGCCATATTGTCCTGATCCGAGTGCGAGTAAACGATACCTGTACGGAATTTAATAAATTTAACATCAAAAGTGTTGTTAACTCTGACAGTATAACGATTATAGTTAGGACCTGCGCCTTCGAGAGTACCTTTCTGACTATAATAATCGAGACCTACATTATAAGTATTATTTTTACCGCCGCCGGAGATGTTTACGTTGTGGTTTTGACGAATACCTGTCTTAAAAACCTCATCAAACCAGTCGGTATTTGTATCATCGATAAAAGAGTAAGTTCCGTCAGCGTTTTTGGTGTAACCGCCCGGAAGCGTTACTGCGTTATTTGTTGCGATTGACTGTTCGTAAGCGGTTCCGAGGTAATTGCTGTATTGCTCAGCGTCCATTACATCGTAAATGTTTTTATTGATATTGTCAATACCGAAATATCCTGAATAGTCAACTCTTGCGGGTTGATCTTTTTTACCGTTTTTTGTAGTAATAATTACCACGCCGTTTGCAGCACGCGAACCGTAGATTGCAGCAGCAGAAGCGTCTTTCAAAATTTGAATTGTAGCAATATCATTTGGTGAGAAATCGCGAATTGTAGTTCCCATCGGTACACCGTCAATTACATACAACGGCGAAGTAGAACCGAATGAACCGATACCACGAATTCTTACGCTCGGATCTGCACCCGGCTGACCGTCAGAGGTAATCTGAACGCCGGCTACTTTACCTTCAAGCATTGATGAGATGTTGGAGTTTGACACTTTTTTCATCTCATCGGCGTCAACAATAGCAACAGAACCTGTTAAATCCACTCTTTTCTGTGTACCGTAACCGATAACAACTACTTGCTCTATCTCTTGGTTGTCTTCTTTCATTGTGATTGTACCAAGATTTGTATTACCGTTTAATGTAATTTCCTGACTTTGATAACCTACAAATGTAAATACCAAAACAGCATCGTCAGGAGCTGTGATAGAAAAATTACCGTCGATGTCGGAAATTGTTCCGTTTGTACTTCCTTTTACATATACAGAAGCACCCGGAAGCGGATTACCGGTTTCATCGATGATTTTTCCCGTTACGGTAATATTACCTGCGGGAGAAAGCATCAGTGGAAGTTTACCTTCACCTTGATAAGCAAAGGCAGCCGGCGTTAAAGCCAACATTCCGCAAAAAACTAAAATAACCTTTTTCATATTTATTAAATTTAAGTCTAAAAAAAAAATTGCTTTTTTTATATACAGTATTATTTTGTTCAAATAGTTAACTTTTCAATTGAAAACATCAATTATTTGCATTTACTTAACGTTGGTAAAATTACGGGCAATTTTATTTCTTGAGGTGGACAATTAAACAAAATTAGTGGACTAACCATTATTTTATTTTTTTACCCCACAAGCTAAAGCCGTGATTATCAATACATGTAAATAGTATTGTTGTCTTCTGATTTTCCCAATCGTGTCCAATAAATACTTTAACATCATTGATAATTTCATCACCGAATTTCAAGTTGAAAGAATTGTTAGCAAAGGCTTGAACGTTATCTTTGTTTAATATTAACTTTATAGTTTTGTTAACCTCATCTTCCTTGAGACCGTCTTTTGATTGTCCGTCGTCATGCTGTTCTGAGATGCTTCTGTCTTGAATTGAAATAATTTCGTATTCACCGTAAATCTGATTTTCTGACAACTCAATATTTTCTTCACCGGCATAACGCTCCGGCGATACTACCGGCCAACCGTCTTTACGGAAAAACAATCGTCTGATATGGAAATTAAGTCTCATGCAATCGGGCTGCAATCTGCCTTGCGATGCCATAAAATAATTACCGTTGCCGTCATCAAAAACAGTACAATGTGCAAGTCCTGCCCAACCCGCATGATTTTCAAAACGGTATGGAGCTGTAAGTATCGGCAATGTGTTTACTTCTTTGCTTGCATCGTTTCCAAACATATCGATGTAAGGTCCGTCGGGCTTGTCTGAAATACAAACTCTTACATTGTAGGTTGTAACAAGCGGACCGTAACTGACAAATAGATAATATTTTTTGTTGACCGGATTATAAATTACTTCGGGAGCTTCCAAATTGTCGTTCTGATAGTTGGCACGGTGAGCAATCATCTTACCGAGGTCGCCCGGAGTTTTGGTCAAACCGGTTGATTTGTCAAGCTCTACAACATAAAGTCCGCCGAAAAACGAACCGTAAATCATCCATTGTTTGCCGGTTTCGGGATCGTCTACTATAGTAGGGTCAATCGCATTCATGGCAGTAGTATCACAAGTTTTTACAACACAACCCTTTGGCTGCCAAGGTCCTGAAGGATTATCGGATTCTGCAAGTCCGATATAAGAAACTTTTTTTCCAAATGTAGAAAGGCAATAATACATCCTAAAAATACCGTTGTGTTCCAAAACGTATGGAGCCCAAATATTATTAGCAGTATTCTTGCCGCTAATCGGAAAAACATAATTCCAAGCCTCTTCCGGAATAGAATCAAACGCCCAACCTACAAAATCCCAATGTACCAAATCTTTGGATTTCCGGATTTGACAAACACCCATTTTACCAAGTTTCGGAGCTTTTGTAGTATCAATTTCGCTCTTTGGAGGAAACCAAACCACATCGGTACAATAGGTATAATAAGTGTCACCGAATTTTCGTGTACAAGGATCATGTACATTGTAAGTTCCCCATTTTGAGACATCGTCCCAAACTTCTTTGTAATCGTCAGTCCACGGATTCGGACTGTCCTGCGGTACAAAACCCGAATTATTTGAACATCCGGATATCAATACCATTCCTGTAAAAATTGCTAATAATTGTTTCATAAATCTTTGTTTAGAAATGTATACCACAAAATTAAAAGCTGATTGTCTTTACATGGTGGATATATAAATTATTTGGGTGGACATCGATGTATTGACTAAAAAATTAAAAGGGAACAAACGATAATTTTTCAAATGTTTTTTTTGGATTATAACAAAGTAATTAGTAAATTTGTCTCAACTAAGAACTAATAACCGCATTACCTTGAAAAGATTTTTTTTAACAATATTAATCAGTTTTTTGACTTATATCTCAACTAATTCTCAAACGATAAATACTGATTATGCTACCAATTACTTGTTCAGCTACATCACTGTAGACAACGGACTTCCAAACAACTTTGTAGACAATATTTACAAAGACAGCAAAGGTTTTATTTGGATTTCTACACTTGGCGGAGGCGTTTTGAAATACAACGGATACGATTTTGTACATTTTAATAACCGAAGCCCTTTCCCCCTGAAAAGCAATTTTGTAAGAAACGTTATCGAAGACGATTTCAACAGACTTTGGATTGCTACCGAGCGGGGTATTGATATCATGGATTTGTCAACTAATACAAAAAGTAATATCCAAAACGATGACGATATTTCCGGAATTTTTACAACTTCTACAGTTAAATTTCTGAAAGATACGCAGCACTGCATTTGGGCGACTACGAAAAAAAGTATTTTACGTTTCTGTTTTGATTCCAAAGGCAAAATTCAGAAAATCAGCAAACTGAAATTCAACAAACCGGTACAAAATTCAATTACGGCAATTTACGAATTCGACGGTCAGATAATTGCAGGTATCAACAACGAGATTTTTAAACTGATAAACGACGACCAAGGCAATATCCTCCCGATTCCGTTTTCCAATACTCTGATACTCAATTGTTCCACAGTAAAATGTCTCACCGACAAGGAAAATGAATTGTGGATTGGTACTGACAACGGATTGTACAGATTTAATCCTACAACAGAAAAAATCAAAGCGTATTTTCATTCCGACAGCGATCCGATGTCGTTGTCTCAAAACCTGATTTCGGATTTAAAAGTAAATCAAAGCGGACAACTGATTGTTGCAACTCTCAAAGGCATAAATTTTTACGATTCACTTATCGATGGTTTTCAACATGTAACATGTCAAAGTGAAAAAGAAGCCAACTTCAAAACAATCAACAACGATTTTGTAAATACATTGCTTTGCGACGGCAGAATACTTTGGATAGGTACCGAAGCCGGCGGACTCAACAAAATGATTCGACCGATAATTTCAGCTACCAATTATCAAAACAATGTCAACAACAGCAAAACGATTTCCAACGGTCCGGTAAACTCGATTTATATTGACAACGACGAAAATCTTTGGGTAGGTTGCATAGAAGGCGGATTGAATCTCAAAAAGAAAGACAGCGACGAATTTATACATTTCACCACTGCCAACGGTCTGAGCCACAATTCGGTAAGTTATATAAGTCCGATAGATGACCAAACTCTTTTGCTCGGAACTTGGGGCGGCGGTCTTACAATTTTCGACAAAGAGAAAAAACGCGGAATTTTTACGCTAAATCCAAATAAAAACAACGAAATACCTTTTGTAGGCGTTGCAATAAAAGATACAATCAACAATCTGTTTTGGATCGGTTCAACCACCGGAATTTACACTTTTGACGCAAAAACCAAAAAGCTGAACAAACCTTTGCCGGATTCCGTAACGTCCAATGTTCAAGGCTGTCTTGGAGCATTAGTCAACAAAAAAGGATTTTTGTATATCGGAACTACACTCGGGATGTTTATCATCGACCTAAATACTGTAAAATCAGGAAATATAAAATTCAAACTGAAATCACCTCAAAAAACTAACAGTAAAACCGATTTCTTAGGCAAGCTTACAACATTTTTGGAAAGTTCCGACGGCACAATTTGGTTAGGCACCGACGGTTACGGACTTGTAAAAATAGAAGATGAAGACAACGACAAATACAAATTTATAACCACGGACAACGGCCTCAGCAATGATATTGTCTGTCAATTGATTGAGGATAATTCACAACGTATTTGGATAGCAACATGTCACGGACTTTGCTGCTATTCGCCTAAATCTGAGAGAATTGCAAGTTACTACAAACAAGAAGGACTTTGTCACAATCAGTTTTTTTGGAACGGATGCGCCAAAGACGGAAATGTCAACAAGATGTATTTCGGTAACATGCACGGACTTATAGAAATCGACAACGAAAGATACGGCACTCAACAAACTTACGACAAAGTATATTTTACGAAACTGGAAGTAAACGACAGAATAATTTATCCGGGCAACGCCGATTATATCGAAACCGATATTTCTTGCGCCAAAGATGTTTATCTTCACGAAAGGGACAAATCTGTAACTTTTGAATTTTCAGCACTTAACTACAATTCTCCGGCGTCGATTGTATATCAATACCGTTTGGAAGGATTCAACGAAAAATGGACAACCGTAAATCATCTTCACAGAATGGCAATCTACACCAATTTGCCGTCCGGAAATTACAAATTTCAAGTAAGATGCGCCACCGGCTCAAGCGATTTTTCAGAAATTTCGGAAATCAAAATTCATGTTGCAAGCTATTTTTACAAACAATGGTGGTTTATAATTCTTGTAGCAGCTTGTGTTTTAATACTTATCAACTTATTATTCCGCTGGCGTGTAGAAAAATTGAAGTCACAAAAAGAAATTCTTGAAGAAAAAGTCAACCAAAGAACTTCCGCATTGGAAAGCAAAACCGAAGAACTTTCAAGACAAAACGAACTGCTTTTCCGCCAAAACGAAGAAATTTCGCGACAGAAAAACGAAATGGAAAAAATGACTCAAAAAATTCAAGAACTTACAATTGATAAACTTGCGTTTTTTACAAATATTACTCACGAATTTCGTACTCCGCTTACATTGATTATCGGACCGATAGAACGCGCTCTAAAACTCAGTACAAATCCGAAAGTAATTGAACAACTGAATTTTGTAAACAACAATTCCAAACATCTTTTGTCGCTTGTCAATCAATTGATGGATTTCAGAAAAGTAGAATCGGGCAACATGCCGATATCCATAAAACCGGGAAATTTCTTAACCTTTGTGGAAGATATACTTCTGCCGTTCAAGGCATTGGCAAACGAACACAAAGTCAATATCAGATATTTCAACCGTTTGAAAAATCCGTACATCATGTTTGACCGCGAGGCTATGACCAAAATTCTCACCAATTTGATAAGCAACGCGCTGAAATTTACGCCGCAAAACGGACATATCGACTTGTATGTTGCCACACTCAACAATCCTAACAGAGTTTATGTAGGCGTTTCGGACGACGGCTGCGGAATAATAAAAGAAGATATTGAAAAGGTTTTCAATTCGTTTTACCAGTCAAAAAATCAAGACGAAATCAATACCGGTTATCAATCCGGCACGGGCATCGGATTATACGTTTGTAAGCGTCTTGCCAATCTTTTGGGCGGTGACATCTTTGCGAAAAACAATCGCAAACGCGGTGCATCTTTCAGACTTACAACGCCTTTGGTCAACATGGAAACTCTGGAATCCGCACCCGCAAGCAATATTATCGAAGGAATTTCGGTAAACGAATACGATGATTCTATCGACGACCAAATGCCGGACGATACTACTCACAAGATGAATATTCTCGTTGTGGAAGACAATTTGGAAATGCGGAAATATATCCGCTCTATCCTAAGCGACACTTATTCTATTGTTGAAGCTTCTGACGGTAAAAACGCTTTGCAAGTTCTTAAAAATCATTTTGTTGACTTGATTTTAACAGACCTGATGATGCCGGAAATGAACGGTTTGCAACTCGCAAAAAATGTAAAACAAGATATTAATATTTCGCACATCCCGATTATAATTCTTACGGCAAAAACTTCGAGGGATTCTCAATTGGAAAGTTTCAGAAACGGTGTTGACGATTATATCACAAAACCGTTTGACGAAGCAGTTTTGAAAGCAAAAATTCAAACTTTAATAGAAAACCGTCGGAAATATCAACAGAAATTTATCAACAATATGAATATCGAAAGTCTGAATATTTCTGAAGATTCGTCCGACAAGAAATTTATCGACAAAGCATTGAAAATCATTAAAGAACGTTACAAAGATTCGGAATTTGAAATCAGCGATTTTTCCGATAGTATGGGCATGTCGAAAACGATGTTGAACAAAAAAATGCAGGCTCTCACCAAACAGAGTGCCGGACAATTTATACGAAATTACAGACTGAAGATTGCGCACGACCTTATTATCAAAAACAAGATTACCCGCAATATGAATATCTCGGAAATTGCTTACGAAGTTGGTTTCAACGATCCGAAATATTTTACAAGATGTTTTACCAAACATTTTGGGGTAACGCCGTCTTCAATCGGGGAAGAAAGACCAAGCGCACAAAATTAGAATATCATGCGCACAAAAAATGAAAGACAAACTTTTTACAAAAAATTATTTATGCCTGATGTTCGGGCATTTTATGCTCAATTTCGGATTTTGGCTACAAATGCCAATTATGCCGTATTATCTTGAACAAGAGTTTACCACCAACAAAGCCACAATAGGTTTTGTAATCTCATGTTACACAATATCAGCACTTTGTATGCGTGCATTTTCGGGATTTTTGCTCGATACATTCAGCCGCAAACCGCTGTTTTTGATAGCATTTACTGTATTTGCAAGCGTATTTTCGGGATATTATTTTGCTGCATCACTTACCGTTTTTTGCATTTTCCGCGCCATTCACGGATTGTCGTTCGGACTTGGCGCAGTAAGTTCCAACACAATTGTAATTGATATCATGCCCTCATCACGACGCGGCGAAGGCATTGGATATTACGGACTTGCTAACAATCTCGCAATGGCTCTCGGACCGTTGACAGGATTGTATTTTTCCGGCACTTCCCTATCCTATCGCGGCGTTTTTGTCTGCGGATTTGTGTGCGCGATGTTAGGAATCATTATTTCATCATTTGTAAAAACCAAACCGAAACCCAAAATTCAAAACCGTCAACCGCTGAGTTTCGACCGTTTTTTATTGTTAAAAGGCATTCCCGCCGGAATTGCATTACTCTTATTATCAATTCCTTACGGCATTACTACAAATTATGTTGTAAAATACGCCGAAGAAAGCGGTTTGCAATGCAACTCTCAGATTTTCTTCATCTTGATGGCGGTCGGCATGGCATTTTCCAGAGTATTTTCGGGACGACTTGTTGACAAAGGATATGTAACACAAGCAATTTTCAGCGGAATGATTCTCGTAATCGGATGCTACTTGATGTTAGGCAGTTGCAACGCTGCAAATAATATAAATCCGATATTTGGTACTACACTTTTTGTTACGAGTGCAATTCTAAAAGGCATTGGATTCGGCATACTTTTTCCGGCTTACAACTATCTTTTTGTAGCACTTGCGCCCAACAACCGCCGCGGAACTGCAACTTCCACTTACTTAACCTCTTGGGATGTGGGATTGGGAATTGGAATATGTTTGGGCGGAATTATCGCTCAAAAAACCGGAAGTTATGCACCGGCATACATCTGCGGAGCGTTTACTTGCTTGGTTTCAGCAATTTATTTCAAACTCAGAGTTTCACCGCATTTCGTAAAAAACAGGTTGGACAACAAGTAAAAAGAGAAAAAAAGTAAAAAAAAGCGAAATTTAGACAATACCAAATTTAGATAATCATTTTACATTTGCGAAGTCGAAAAAATAAAAGAAATAGTTGCATTATATATAAAGAAATAAAGTTGATTAAAATTTTCAAATAAAAATTTAATAATTTAGGTTGGAACGGAGCCGTTGTGAAACGCCCTCCGTTTTTTTTCAATATCCCCTAATTTTTTTGAATGTATTATTTTTGCCAACGACCTGAAAATCAAAATATTTTTGGGTTCGTTGACAAAAATAATAAAAATCAGAAAGCCTGTCACGATTTTTAATCGCTTTCGTATTCATACACCTCTTCGTAATAAGTAGTATTGCCGTCGTTATATGTTTTTTTACTATAATTAGTTTTTCCGTTATTATTGTTATTGTTGTTATAACTGTTATTGTTGTAATTGTTATAATTATTGTTGTTATAATTATTGTAATTGTTATTATTGTAATTGTTATTGTTGTAATTGTTATTATTATCAGAATTGTTATTATTATCAGAATTGTTATTATTATCAGAATTGTTAACGCCACCACTAAGTACAGAAACGGCTTTGTCTCCAAAATCTTGAACACAATTTGATTTGTAATAAGTGTGAGAACGTATCGCAACACCTACGGCTTTGTGATCGCGGTCAAGGATATTTTTACGGTGACCAACATCAGAAACGCCTTCATCTACAAGCAATTGCATCACGATTCCTATCGCAGTGGATTCGCCGTAACTGCAATTTTCTGCCATCGCATAACCTTGGTAACCGTGGTTTTCAATTCGTGTAAAAGCATCAGTACCGTCAAGAGAATTATGTCCCGATTGACCGGATCTTCCCATTTCTTGAGCATGAGCAACAGCAGCTTTGGTTAAATAAGTTTCCGGCACAAGCATCGGCAAATTGGAAACCTTTGCTAAATCGGAATATAAAGACGAGATGTAACTTGAACTTTTGTTACCGAGATAACCTTTGGCGTAAGTGTCACGAAATTTTGTGCCGTTCAAACGTGCAAGATTCATCAAGTATATCACATTTTTTTCTTCTTGAGTTAGCGAAGTGCCTTTGGCAGTGTTGGCTTTTGCGACTTCGGCTGCCGTCCATTGAGGATATCTAGAATCTTGAGCGTAAAGATGTCCAATGCTGAATACACATAGTATCAGCGGTAAAATAATCTTTTTCATGATGAATTTGGTTGTTAAATTAAATTAGTAATTAAAAAAACAAGGCTGTCCAAACGAACAGCCCCGTATTTTGCTTGTTAATAAATTATCTTGCAGGAGGATAATTTTGATTATTGTTGTTTTGTTTTTTTGATTTCAACAATTTGATAATAACAATAATCAAAATCACAACAACAATAATCGGAAGTAAAATACATAACAGACCAGCAAAAAGAGAATCGTCGTCATCAGAGCTTGAATTAGAAGAATTCAAATCAGCCAATGATGATGCTTCACCCGATACAGCAGCAGAACCTGCAAGATTAATACTACGTACTACAACTTGAGGATCACGTGATTTGCCTTCTTCGTCGAAACCTTCAGTTTTCTTTCTAACAAATGCGCTTGAATTTTCAACAATAGTCTGCCATGATGGTTCGACTGTAGTAGTTGCCGAAATTTGTTTACGCAAATTATTAAGGAAAGATGTCAACAAGAAACCACCCTTGTTATCACAAAGAGCAACTTGACCGGCTTTTGCTGCTGTAACTTTCATTGCTCCAGATGGCAAAAGGAACAATTTTTTAAGTTTTTCTACATCATAATTATTTGAACCTCTTGCAGCAAGCGCGTTTGATTCAATTTCAGGACGATCCATACCAAGCGATGAGTTACAACAATCTGAAAGCACTATTGTAAGACGAGCTCCTTTCTTTGTAATTGCATCGTAAACGTCTGACACAGCAAGATATGGCTGATTTTCTTCAACATAATCTTCTGTAAGTTCATCGTAAGTTAAAAGCATTCTAGGATACGGGTCGGTATCGTTGTCAAAACGGAAACCGTGACCTGAATATACGAAAACTACAACATCGTTTTTGCCGACTTTAAGATTCTGAATTTCTTTTGTTACATTTTCTGCACTTACATCATAACCCGAAATCAAATGCGATTTGAAACCGATTCCAAGACGTTTTGCATAATTCTGAAATTCAGGATAAACAAGATTAAGGTCTGTTTCAACAGATTTTCCGATTGTAGGATCTTTGGTAGCAGCTACCATTATGAAGTGCATTGTAACTTCGCCGCCATCAGAAGCATTGTTTTCCACATTGTTTTCTGAAACTACTTCCTGCGGCTGCTCCTCATATTCTTTTGCGTTTTTGTGAGCTTGCAAAAGCAATGAATACATCTCCTCATCTTTATCGTAAAAAGTTGAAATGATTTCTTCATCACACTGAGCAAGGTCAAGTTCAAAAAAATCCTTCGATTTTTTCATTTTACCGGTACCAACATCCGCAATTCTATAAACTACATACGGAATGTCATTGTCTTCCGTAAATACGAAATACGGATATACTCCTTCTTCTACTGGTTCATTAGGTTGAGGAGAATAAACAACGAAAGATTTTCCGTTTTTTTCTACACGTCCGCCGGTATAAAGGCAGTCCCAAATATTACCTTCTTCATCGTCAGGAATACATCTGAGATAAGTTTCTGTTTCATCGAAATATGACCACAACCCGAAATAATCTTTTTTGTCGGTATTATCGTGATATTCCAAATAATAAAGTGTTTGTGATTTCGCAGCTATTGTAACAAACATCACAAACATTAGTAAAAATATTCTTTTCATAAATTCTTATAAATAAATTAACAATTAATGTGACAAAAATAATTATTTATTTTTGATTAATTTATACTTATGAGATTTTATTTTATGGAAATCCATATTTTTTTTTAAACTTATTTTCTTGTCATTTCTTTTGTACTCAGAAGTCCGCACGCTGCAAAGATGTCTTCTCCGCGCGATGCTCTCACTGTTGTAATTATATTGCGAGAATTGAGAATTTCTTGAAATTCGTGAATTCTGATATCCGACGATGCTTTGAAATCGCTTCCCGGATGCTCATGATAACGGATAAGGTTTACTCTTGACGGAATTTTACTAAGTATTCTTGCCAATTCACGTGCGTGCTGAGGTGTATCGTTGAATCCTTGTATCATGATGTATTCGGCTGAAAATCTGCGTTGATGTCTGAAATCGTATTTTGCAACGAGCTCTAATGTACGGCTCAACGGCTGTGCTTTTTCTATCGGCATTATTTGCGCTCTTTCTTCCGGGAACGGATTATGAACCGAAATTGCAAGATGTACATCGGTTTTCTCCAAAAATTCTTTCAACGCCGGCAAAATTCCCACTGTGGAAAGTGTCATTCTGTGAGGACTCATTGCAAATCCGTAATCCGATGTTAAAATCTCCAAAGCTGACATGATATTTTCAAGATTGTCCATCGGCTCGCCCATTCCCATGAAAACCAAGTTGGTAAGTTTTTCAAATTCGGGCAATGATTTTATTTGATTGAGAATTTCTCCCGTTGTGAGGTTGCCGCCAAAGCCTTGCAATCCGGTGTTACAAAAACGGCATCCCATTTTACAACCCGTTTGACACGATACACACAATGTAGCACGGTCGCGGTCGGGAATATAGGCTGCTTCTACAAAACGGTTTTCACCGGTTTGATACAAATATTTTTTTGTTCCGTCTTTTGAAACTGTTTCTTTTATAGGCGGTTGCAATCCAAATGTATATTTTTCGGAAAGCAATGCTTTTGCTTTTTTGGATATATTCGACATCTCGTCGATTGATGTGATATTTTTCTTATAAAGCCAGTCAGCAAGCTGTTTTGCAGTAAATTTCGGAAGTCCCAATTCTACTACAATATCTTGCAATTGTGATAATGTTTTGCCAAATAATGTATCCATTTAATAAAAAAAAACTAAATATTATTCTTTTTGTAAAATTGTTCAAATGTCAAAGTCTTGTAAGCCTCGGTAGCGTAATATTTCAAAACTACGTTCCAAAATTCCGGAGAGAAAAATGATTCGGTTCTTGATACAAATTTTCCTTCCTTATCGAAGAAAAACATCGCCGGAAATGTGAAATTATTATTCATAAGTGCCATTGTAAACTGGTTTGGCATCATATTGCCCTGACCTGTAAACGGATGCTGATGCAACGGATCCATCCAATAAATTGTATCTGTGGTAGTTGCCTCAAATCTTACGGGATAATAATTTTGATTGATATAGTCGCAAATTTTCTTGTCTTTCAAAATTGTTTTTTCGTGTACAATGGAATTCATTGTAACGTACGGGATGTATCCGCGATATTTTTTGTCGATATAACAATCAATCATTATCGGTTTTTTCTCTTTGGTATATTTTTCGGTAAGTTCCTCAAAACTCAACCAATTGATTACGCCGGTAGTATCTATTTTTGAATCAGTCAACTTTGCGATATCATCTTTGTAAACATCTGAAAATGAATACATGTACAAATCTTTGAAATCTTCTAATCCGACAGTACGCGACAAATCTTCGGAAAAATATACAAGTATCGGCTCTATCGATTTGATATCCATGTATCCGGGAATCGGTGCTACATTTTTGTCTCTATCGATGTAAACTATTGTAGGATAAGACATCCGCTGTCCCAAAAGATGAATAGCAAGTTTGTTGTTTCTGCCGTCAGAAACCCATTCTTTGCCTTGAAATTTTATTGTATCAGAAGTTTCGGCATCAAAACGTATGCAATAAAAATTTTGATTTATATAAGATGCTAACTGCTGGTTCTGAAATGTAGTAGCCATCATTCGTTTACACCATCCGCACCAATCGGTGTAGACATCAATCATAAACGGACGATGCTCTGTAGAATCCAATCTTTCAGCTTCTTCAAATGATATCCATTTGATAGGACCAAGATTTTCCTGAGCGTATGAAAAAACACCGGAAACGGCCAATAGTAAACTCAAAAATATCTTTTTCATTTCTTATGTAAATTAATAATGTGCAAATGTAACTATTTTGACGAAATTAACGGCTAAAAGTTGTTTAGAAAATCCCCGGATTAACAAAATTTATGTTTAATAATCATAAAAAAAGCCGATGTTATCACAACAACGGCTATACTATGAAATATGAATAAAAATGTAAATGAATTTTATGATTCTAACTTATTCTTACCACAAAGTTATAGTAAAAAAGAAGAATTTAACAAATAAAACGAACTAAAATTGAACGAACCAAGTAAAAAATTCGCTTTACAGTTAATTTACTTTGTGATTAAAACAAGTCGGAATCCGGTAAAAGGATTCGGAAGATTTCCGATATTAAGTTCTTGTTCAGCACCGATTTGCATATAATGACCGAAACTGTGCCAAGATCCGCCTTTTACATTGCCGTCTACAGTAAGCTCGGCAGCATTGCCAGCCATTTGGTAAAGTCCGTAATTGTTTGGCTCATGACATTTTGTAGGTTGCAACGTTGTGGAATAAACCACATTGTCATCAAGAATTTCAACGTTACCGGTTTCAGGATTCAATCTGATGTTTTCTTCGCCTGCCACTCTGAAATTGGCACGATATTCACCTTTTTTATCAGTAAGGAATTTACCGTCCCAAGGATAAATCGCATTTTTGCTACCGCCCGCAGCAGCTACAAGCCATTCGCTCTCGGTAGGAAGTCGGAATTCTGCTCCCGGATATTTTGCTTGGTCGTATACTGCATAAAGTCTTGTTAACCAAATACAAAATGCTTCAGCACCTTCTTTTGTAATATTTACAACAGGATACTGAGAATATTTGGTATCTGTATCATAAAATTTTGATGCAGTTTCGTAAGCCTCACTAAGTTTTTTCCATTGAGAATTGTCGATTTTAAATTCAGAAACCAAATCGTTGAGCTTGTAATTTTCCAAATCTTTCAAAAAAGCATTGTAAGCCTCATTGGTAGTTTCATAAATCGACATGTAAAAATCTCCGGCTCTGTGAGTTTTGTCAAGTGTACTAAATGTAGACTGAGGAATAAGTTTCATCTGAGATTCCAAAGTTTTTACAAGTTCCAGATGCGCTGACAACGATTTTTGATAATCAATCTTATTTAAACCAGAGTTCTGGGAATATCCGGCAATACTGAACAAACATATCAGTAAGACCAAACTAATTTTGTGTTTTATCATATTTATGAAGAATTATTGTTAAGAAATCTAAATAAAAACTTTCTTTTTAGCGTTTACATCAAAATCAGTGCAAAATATAGCATCCTGAGAAACTTTTTTTTTAAAATATAAGCAAAATATTTTGTAAATATTTTTTGTAAAGAAAACTATCAAAACTATATTTGCACCTTGAAAACAAAAACTAAGTTTTAATTTTTGGCAATAATTTTGATTAAATAAATTGTATATACTAAAATAGTTTTAAAAATCACGTAATATGAAAAAAATCTTTAAACCAATAGCAGTTTTAGCTTTCTTGCTTGCGGCAAGCACTGCATCTTTTGCCCAAGAAGGAAGTGACATGTTTGACATCCTTACAGATTATATCAATGAAGAGCAAAGCACTGCTCTCACAAAGCTGCAAGAAGACATTGCAAAAGGCGAAAAACTTGTTTCTCAAGCTGAAACACAAGACAAAGCTAACGCAAAATTTCTAAGTTCTACCAAAAAAGGTAAAGCAAAAAAAGGTGAAAAAAAATCTGTAGAAGCTAAATCTTTGCGTATCAAAGCAGCTAAATATTATGAGAAATCATTTGAATCGCTTTATGATATTTATCGCTCTGTAGTCAGCGATGCTACTTTTACATATCCTGCCGACAAAACAAGCGCAGAACAATATCTTGCTGAGGCTGAAACTTCGTTGCAAGACGGCTCGGCTAAACTGAAACCCTACGGAAAACTTACTAACAAAAGTCTTGAAACTACTACTTATAAAACTTTGAAAACCGATCTTGCTACTTGCAAATCAAAATTTGAGGAAGCCGGCAAAAATTGCTACAGAGCTTTGAAACTCTATGCTGACCAAGCCGCTAAGAAAAACAAGGAAGACGCTGCCGATCAGGCTTTTTGGAACTCTACCGTACAAACCAACACTATTGATGCTTACAACAGATACATCAGCAAATATCCTAACGGTAAATATGTTAGCGAGGCTAAACGCAGAATTGCTAACCTTCAGAATATGAGCAAAGTAAAACGCGTAACTTCGGATAATCCTGACGAAGGTTTGGCTTACAGAATCCAAATTTGCGCCGACAAAAAACCATGGTCTCAGAAAAAATTGGCTCGTCTTTACAAAGGTGACCTCAAAATTGATGAACGCCAAACTGACGGCTATTACAAATATTGGATTGGATGTTTCCGCTCATACGAAGACGCTCAAAACGCTGAACAATCTATGGGCTTGAAACAATCTTTCATCGTTTGTTTCAACGAAGGTGTACAAATTCATATCACTGAAGCTCAAGAACTTGAAGCTAATCTTTCTGACGAATAATTTTTAGAAGAAATCATTTTTTTTAAATAAAAAAGTCCGGAAATAGGAGAAATCCCACTTCCGGACTTTTTTTTATTTTTTAACTAATTCTATTACAACCATTTCCGGGCGTGAAGACGTTCTAACAGGCGGTCCCCAAGTGCCATAACCCGATGTTGTGTAAAATGTTGAATTTCCTTCGCGATATATGCCATAATCGTTTTTGTATAACCTTCTGGTAATCAAAAACAACGGCCACAATTGCGCTCCGGCGTGAGTATGTCCCGACAATCCGAGATCAATACCGGCGTTCACCGACTCGTCATAACTGCGCGGCGGCTGATGGTCAAGCAAAATTGTAAAATCGTTACTGTCAACATCTTTTGTAAATTCTTCCAACGATTTGCGAAGTTTCACTTTTTCACGCATTCCGGCAGAAAGATCTTCACGACCGATAATCGTAACACCAAACGGCAATTTCGCAACCGAATCACGCAAAACTTTTACACCGTGTTTTGTAAGAAATTCGTCGGCAACATACGCATTACCAAGCCATTCGTGATTTCCGTTTATCGCGTAAATTCCGCAACCGGTTCTAATCTCATCCAATATATCACCTACTCTTGAATTGACAACGGGATACGGATCTCCATCAAAAAAATCTCCGGCAATCACCACAAAATCAGGATTTTCGGCATTAATACGGTCTTTCAAACGCTCAAAAAAACTGTCACAATTTATCATGCCCAAATGTACATCCGAAACAAGAACAAATTTTATATTCTGAGTTAAATTTTTCGTTGTATCAAATGTAATATGCTTAGTAACAGGAAATTTTGCAACCAACGCTCCACAAATCAAAATCAAAGTTACAACTATACTACCGCACAACGAAAACATCCGTGCTTTTTCGTTACCAACAGCATAAGTAAAACTGAGAAAATCTGTTTTAAAAAGTAAATTACCCAATCTAAATATATCAATCAACAAAAAGACAATTACGAAATACATAATTGCCGCCAAAACCCACGAACCGATATAAGTAAACGGGAAACTAAAAGCGTAAAAACCTTTGGATTGAAGTATATAACCAATAATAAAACTAATAAAAAAAAGTACATAAACAGCCCTCGACAAAACACCTTGCCAAGTATTGTACTCCGGCATCAACGGTCTGATTCTGAAATAGATATAAAAACCAATGCCTATCAACAATGCAATAGCAAAAGCTAAAATTTTAAACATATTTGAAAAAATTAATTTTTATTATGGTCAAAATTACATTTAAAATATTATCTTTGCAACACGAAATATCTTAAAATAGATTAAATATTATGAAACCAACACTAGTAGTATTAGCAGCAGGTATGGGCAGCCGCTACGGCGGACTCAAACAAATCGATAAATTAGGTCCCTCAGGACAAGCAATTCTTCAATATTCTTGTTACGACGCAGCAAGAGCAGGATTCGGAAAAGTAGTTTTCGTAATCAGACGCGATATTGAAAAAGATTTCAAAGAAGTTATCATTTCAAAAGTAAGCAAATCAATTGCTTGCGACTACTGTTTCCAAGACAAAGACGATTTGCCGTCAGGTTTCACATTGCCGGCTGACAGAGAAAAACCTTGGGGTACAGCTCACGCAGTTTTGGCAGCAAGAAAAATCGTAAAAGAACCTTTTGCAGTTATCAATGCTGACGATTTCTACGGCAAAGAGGCTTACCAAACAATTGCCGACTATTTCAACACTCTCGCTCAAGGCGTTGAAAATCAATATTGTATGGTAGGTTATCCGGTAGCAAATACTCTCTCTGAATACGGTACAGTATCACGCGGTATTTGCAACAAAGATTCTGAAGGCAACCTCACAACAGTAGTTGAAAGAACAAAAATTATCCGCGAAAACGGCAAAATCGTGTTCATCGAAGGCGACGAAAAAACTGAAATCGCTGAAGATACTCCTGTTTCAATGAACTTCTGGGGTTTCACACCAAGTTTCTTCAAACACCTTGAAAACGCTTTCGTTGAATTCCTCAAAGAAAACATCGAAAAACCAAAAGCAGAATTCCTTATTCCTTGGGTTGTTGACAAACTCATCAAATCCAACACTGCTAAAACCAAAGTTTTGACTTCAAACGCAAAATGGTTTGGCGTAACATACAAGGAAGACCGTCCGGCTGTTGTAAAAAAATTCCAAGACCTTACTGACAACGGCGAATATCCGGCAGATTTTTAATGAAAAATCCCAATATATAAAGGTGAATCAAATTTTTTTTGGTTCACCTTTTTTTATAACATCTTTTTCTGACATCTTTTCGTTAACATGTTTCAATGCCGCTCGGCTCCCAAACGAATACCCAAAGTAAACATGTTGGAATTTAGTCCGGCAGATTTACTTGCAAAAAAAGCATAATCAAAACGGAATCTGAAAAAAGAAACTCCCGCACCAAACGACGGATTTACAGTTATTTTATCTGACAACGTAAAACGATTATTATGCTGAAAATCAGAAAGTCCGAACCGCAAGAAAAACAAATCAAAATAAGACAATTCCAACCCTAATTTAAGATCCGCCGAGGCAAACTCAGAATGTAAAAGCATATTTCTTTCACCGTCGAAAAAAGTTTGCAAAGCAGCAGAAGTCAACAACTTGAATCTATAAAAATTCCAATAATACGAAGCACCGATATTAAGCGATGGAGCAGTTTGTTCCAACTTGTTTTCCGGCACAGAATTTCCCGTTGACAAATATACGGAATCGAATTTAGAGGAATTTACCGACCAAAAATTAAATGTTGTACTAACATCTTTGAGCACCGCCGAAGCCGAAAATTTGCGTTTTTGCCACGAAGCCGCGATATCAAAACCGAATCCGTAAGCCTTAGCAAACGAGCCTTCCATTCTGTAAATCAACTTGATATTTGCGCCCAAACTCAATCCCGGAAAAGATTTTACACGTCGCGACAAAGAAAAAATCAGCGCATAATCCGCCGCCGAAAAATACGAAATATTATCGTAATTGATATTACCTTGCGAATCAAAAAGGTAAATTGTATTTTGAATATCATCAACACCGAAACGCAAAAAAGTCAAACCCAAAGCCGTAAGCGAATCGGTATCGATAACAGCCGCCGCCATATCAAAATTAGCCATCGACTGAAAATAATTACAATGCATGTAAGAAAAATCAACTTTGTAATCGCCGGAAAACATCCTCGCGGGATTGGAAAAACCGGCATCAGCACCCGAAATCGACGAAAAATTGCTTCCGGCCATAGCTTGTTCCGAAGAAAATCCGCCAATTTGCAAAAAATCATTTGAGTACTTAACAATCTGACTATTAACATTTTGAGGATAAAATATAATAGCAAATGCAAAAATAAGAAAAAAAATTTTCATAAAAACCACAAATAAATTTTCGCAAAATTAAAAAAATCACGAAATTAGCGGAATAAAATATGCTTTAAAAAATCAAGAATTTGACAATTTTACAAAAAAAGATTATTTTCAGACTAAGCTGAAAAATGGTCTTATATTTGCTATTACTTAGTCTGAACAAGTATAGAAAAATTGAAAATGTCTAAATTTATAACCAAGTTAAAATTTGTGCCAAGCATGTTGACCTGTTCCAGCGCATTTTGCGGAATGTTGGCAACCGTATTGGCGTTAGACGGCGAAAAAAGCCTTATTTACGCATCATATTTGATTTTGTTAGCGAGCGTATTCGATTTCAGCGACGGATTTGCAGCGCGATTGCTGCATGCGTCCTCTGAATTGGGCAAACAGCTTGATTCATTGGCAGATGCTATTAGTTTTGGAGTAGCACCAAGCGCGATAATGTTTCAACTCCTTAAATCATCAATGCGATTAAACGGCACGCTAATCTCCTGCGAGGGTTGGCAAATTGCCATTATGCTTAGTTCGTTGTTAATCGGTATTTTTGCGATTTTGCGTCTTGCGAAATTCAACATCGACCCCGATCAAGCCCACAGTTTCAAAGGACTTGCGTCGCCGGCTTGTGCTATCTTTATTGCATCTATTCCGCTTATCAGCGCAATGGTGCCGGAAGATTTTTGGATTTTCAAAGCCGCTCATGCTATTTGGAACGTACATTTCCCGATGAAATTGGAATTTGCGCTTCTCGGTCTTGAAGTCTTTATTTTTGGCAAATGGTTTTGGGTGTTGCCGATGTGCTTGTTCTTCGGCGCAATGATGGTTACAAATTTGCCGATGTTCTCTTTGAAAATGAAAAGTTATAAATACAGCGAAAACAAAACTGTATTCAATTTCTTGATATATGCAATAATTTTGATTGTAGTTTTGCAATGGATTGCTATTCCGCTGATTATGTTCTCATACGTAATCGTAAGTTTTGTAATTTGGATGAAAAACCGCAACAAAAACGAAGAATTGGTTACAAACACAAGTTCATCATTAGCATAGATTTTTAATTTTTCAACATAAAAATTAATGAGGCTGTTCAAAAATATATTTGGACAGCCTCATTTTTTTAGTGTATTATCTCAAAAGATTATTTCTTACGAAATTTTACAAGAGCGTCAAGAGATTGAGCTTCCAAATCTGAAAGGAAACGAATCTCGGTACACGGCTCGTAAGTGTAATTCATAAACTTGAAATTCTGGATGTAAACTATCTTGAAATCTGCATCGTGAAGAATTCTGAGTTTCACATGAGAATTTGATACGTTTGTTACATCGTAAAGGCATTGAAAATCTCCGCTCTTACAAGATTCAATCACGAAATGCGAACAACTTGCATCAAAATCCAAATCTGTGATTTTCAACTCGATACCGTTGTAATGATATTTCAAAACAACTGAAAATATCTTCACAAGACCAAAAACCGACATCGCAATACCCAAGGTTAAAATTGCCATTGTAGGTGCGCCGTCGTCAGGGTCTAATACCGATTGAAGATAATACATCGAAAATCCAAGCAATACAAGAATAATCCATTTGTAATTGTGCTCTCTGCTGATAGTTACAGCAGGAACAACGCAGTCGATATCTGTATCAATCGACAAATATTGTTTTTCCATTTTTTCTAAAATCTGTTAAATTGTTTTTTATGAATAATTCAAAAAATTAACTATTAACAGTTGTCATAATGCTAAAAATGGAAAATCAATTTCGCATCTTACAATAATAATGGATGTAATAATAGTTTTGATAAATTAAAGAAAGGTAACGGAAATATCTGTTAATCTGTAATTTATGCTTCAGAGTAGCAACTCCGCATGCATTACGATTCAGAAATTTTACTTTGGATAAAACACGCAAAACCGAACTGCCGGAAGATACAGTACGCTGATTCTGCAATGAATTTTGAGCAGGAAGACCGAGATTATAAAAAATCAGATTTACCTCTTCCTGATTATCAGACATCACGACAACATTGTCAGATACTTCTTCCGAATATCCGCCGTCACGAATATCGGAACAAGACGCTGTCAAGATAAAAATCAGAAGTATGATAAATCTGTAAATCAATGTCTTATAAATTAGAGTTGTAAAATCTGCAAACCTCGGTAAGTCCGCATTTGTTGCACATCGGTTTGCGTGCTTTGCAAACATACCTGCCGTGCAAAATTAACCAATGATGTGCTTTTGACAAAATTTTTTTATCAAAACCTTCTTCCAATTGTTTTTCGGCTTGCAACGGATTTTTTGCGCCGGTAGTCAGTCCTATTCTATCCGAAACCCTAAAAACATGAGTATCAACCGGCATTACTTCCGCTCCATAAAGCACTGATGCAACGACATTTGCAGTTTTAGGACCAACGCCCGGAAGTTTTTGCAAGTCGTCTACAGAATGAGGAACTTCTCCGCCGAAATCGTCTACTAACATCTTCGCAAGTGCCAAAATATCAGCAGTTTTGGAGTTAGGATACGATACCGATTTCAAAAACGGGAAAAGCTCATCAAATGTAGCATCGTACATCGAATGAGCATCCGGATAGCGTTGAAAAAGTTTTGGAGTTACAAGATTGATACGTTTATCAGTACATTGCGCAGAAAGTCTCACTGCCACAACGAGTTGAAACGGATTTCCATAATGAAGTTCCGTTTTGGCGTCGGGCATTTCTTTAGAGAAATAGTCAACAACATACTGATAAACTTTATTCATTTTGCAATTGTTTTTCGTCTTCCGGAACGATGTCATCCTCAGAGAGTTCGATGATTCTCTGACGGACAATTTTTGCGATTTCCTCAGGTTTCAATCCTTCGTATTCTTCCACCGGAATAGGTTTACCGAATTTTACTTTTACAGGTTTTGGTGTAAGGATAAAACCGCCTTTCGGACTCAAGTCGTAAAGACCGGTAAGACCAACCGGAACTATCGGAGCTTTAACAATTTGCGCCATTTTGAACGGAATTTTTTTCAACTGTTGGATTTTACCGTTTTCAGAGCGATGTCCTTCCGGGAAAACCAAAAGTGAAGCATTCTGTTCTTTCATATTTTTAGCAGCAGTTTCAAAAGTGCGGAAAGAACTGAGGATATTTTTTCTGTTAATAGGAAGTGTACCGTACTTTTTGATAAAATATCCGTAAATCGGCCATGAAAAATGGCTTTCGGCTTCTATACCAAAAGTATGGTTTGGAAGACACGCACAAACCACAGGAATGTCAAAAAAACTAATATGGTTTGGCATTATGATGTACGATTTGTTATAATCAAAATCCTCAGGCATTTCAAGCGTAACTTTTATAAAAAGTATTTTGAACATAAACCTGAGCATTGATCTTACGTTATAAAAAACTCTTGTAGGTTTTGCAAAAAAGAGTACAATAATATTTGGTACCAAAATGATAAACGCCATTAAAAACATGACAGTCCACATATAAATCGATACAAAAAATTTACCTATCAGTTTGAAAAATTTAATCATTATAAATAGTAATAAGATTTTCAAAAAAAATTTTTGCAAAGATAAGAATAGTTTGTAAAAAAATCGTAAAAAATATATTGAGTTATCAGTTTTAGTTGTTAATTTTGTTGACTAAAAAGGATTTAAATGAAACGTAATACAAATAAAATCAGAAATTTCTCTTGGGCAGGAGCATTGCGCGTATCGCTTTATGTAATTGCCTGTATTATAGTAATATACTCAATTCCCAAAGAAGGAAAATTCAAATACGAATATCAAAAAGGCAGCCCGTGGAAACATGCCAACTTGATAGCTCCGTTTGATTTCAGTATCTACAAAAGCCGTCAGGAACTGCGCGAGGAAGAGGATGAAGTTAGAAAAAATGCGAAACTGTATTTCAACAAAAATAATGAAATTCAGCTTACTAACCTCAATACTTTTACAAATGAATTCAATGAAGTAACAGAACTTATAACGGGTACGAAAGATACACTTTCGATTTCTGATTCTAAACACGGAAATATTTATCACGCACTGAAAATTTCCATTTACAACACGCTCAATGCGCTGTATACCAACGGAATAATAGAAAACGAGCAAGTTTTGATTCGCGACGAACAACCCGAAGAAGCTCAGAAATTTATTTGTATCAACAACGAAGGAATTACCTCACAACGTGCTATTACAGAGATTTTTACAACAAAATCAGCATATCTTTACCTTCAAAACGAAATCCGCTCGTTTGCACATTCTTACGCCGGAAAGATGTCGGATACAGAATTCAAACATTTTAACGCAATTACCGAAAAGCTAAGTCCAAACAAATGGATAACAGCCAATTTGGAAAAAGATGAAGCCACTACTACTAAAGTGATTGAAAACAATATCAATGCAATTTCACTCACAAGAGGATTTGTACAAAAAGGTCAACGCATAATTTCGGAAGGCGAGGTGGTAAACGATGAAGAATTTCAAATTTTGGAATCACTCAGACGAGATTACGAGCAAAATTCCAGCATGTCGGGACATTACTATTTGCTGTTGGGTCAGTCGATTTTCTATATCATGATTTTCACGTTGATTTTCATGTTTTTACGTACTTTCAGAAAAGAAATTTTCTACCAAACAAAATACTCGGCACTCATACTTTTTATGATGACATTTGTAATTGTCGGTATGAGTATTACAATCAGATATTCACTCGTAAATACTTGGATATTACCGTTTTTGCTATTGGCAATTATCATCAAAACATTTTTTGATACACGTACCGGCATGTTTTTGCATATTGTAACGTGCGTGGCGGTAAGTATCATTCTCAACAATCCGTTTGAATATTTCATCATGCAGTTTATTCCGGGATATTTCTTGCTGATGTATTACGAAAAAATAAACCGAAGAAGTCAAACATTCTTAACTTCAATTATTTGTTTCGGTATTTATTTTACTGTATATATCAGTTATCAATTGTTCCACACCGGAATAATAACAGAAGTCAATTGGAAAGTACTTATCATGTTGGGAATCAACAGCATACTGTTACTTCTCTCCTACCCGCTTATTTACATCTTTGAGAAAATATTCGGACTATTGAGCGATGTAACACTTATAGAACTTGCAGACAACGACCGCCCGCTACTCCGCCGACTTCAGGAAGAAGCACCGGGAACTTATCAGCATTGCAATCAGGTTGCCAACCTTGCCGAAGCTGCAATTTTCAAAATTGGCGGCAATCCGCATTTGGCTCGTACAGGTGCGCTTTATCACGATATCGGAAAATTGACTTCACCGTTGTATTTTACTGAAAATCAGCTTTCAGGAGTAAATCCTCACGACAAACTTGATTATCTGAAAAGCGCGGAAATCATTATTAATCACGTAATAAAAGGTGTAACAATTGCTAAGGAATACAAACTTCCTAACCAAATTATTGATTTCATAAAAACTCACCACGGAACTTCTAAGGCGGGATATTTTTACGCGATGTACAAAAAAGAGCATCCGGACGAACAATGCGATGAAAAATTCACGTACCCCGGACCTCGCCCGCTCAACAAGGAACACGCTATTGTTATGATGGCAGATTCTATCGAGGCGGCGTCAAGAAGTTTGAAAAAATACGACACGGAATCGATCAGTACTTTGGTTGAAAATATTATCGGAAATCAAGTCAACAACAAACAATTTGATAATACTAACTTGACTTTCAGGGATATAGATACAGTAAAAGAATTGTTTAAAGAAAAACTTCGCAACATGTATCACACCCGAATTGAATATCCGAAATAGAATATTTTAGTCAACAAAAAAATAAAAAAGATTGTCCGAAAATGAGAAATTACAAATTTTCAGACAATCTTTTTTATTTTTCGGTTCTTACAAGTTACTAAATAATAACGAAATGTTCTTGATCGGTAACTTTGCCGCAATAGTAGCATTTTAATGCAGGCGGAACTTTTGAAACCACGTCAAATTTTGTTAACATCGGTTCTGCATTTGTGATACATTTTGGGTTCATACATTTGCAGATACCTTTTATTTGATCCGGCAATTCTACAGATTTTTTTTCAACCACCTCGTAATTTTTGATAATATTAAGATTGGCTTCGGGAGCGATAAGCGCGATTTTGTTGATTTCGCTGTCCTCAAAATATCTGTCAGAAACCTTTACGATGGCTTTTTTGCCGTACTTTTTGCTGTCGAGATTAGTACCGAAAGTGATAGGATTATCAACCTTTTCGAGGTTAAGAATCTTAATTACCTGAAACAAATCTTTTGCAGGAATATGATCGATAACAGTGCCGTTTTTCAAAGCACTTACTTTCAATTCTTTCTTATCCATTTTACTAAAAATCAAATTAAGAGGTTAAACACTATTTTCTCAAACCCAAAACGTATGAAATTACAGCCTGACGAGCGTAAACACCGTTGCAAGCTTGTTCAAAGTAATAAGCCTTTGGATTTGGGTCTACATCTTGAGAAATCTCGTTGATTCTTGGTAACGGATGCAGAATTTTCATAGTCGGCTTTGTATTTTCCAACATCGAATTTTTGAGGATGTACAAATCTTTGGTTTTTTCGTACTCCATCAAATCCTGAAATCTTTCACGCTGAACACGAGTCATATACACGATGTCAGCAGCAGAAAGGATATCAGTAAAAGTTTCGTGTTCGTAATATCTAACGCCCTTGGAATCAAGAAATTCCAAATATTCCTGAGGCATTCTGAGTTTCGGATGCGAGATAAAATTGAAAGTAGGATTAAAAGGCGACATCGCTTGTACGAGCGAGTGAACGGTACGACCGTATTTCAAATCACCAACCATAAAAATATTGATGTTGTCGAGTCTGCCCTGAGTCTTTTTGATAGAATACATATCCAAAAGAGTCTGAGTAGGATGCTGATGAGCGCCGTCACCTGCATTGATTACCGGTACAGTAGCAACCTCGCTTGCATATCGCGAACTACCCTCAAGCGGGTGACGCATAACAATCAGGTCACAATAATTTGATACAATTCTAATTGTATCTTTCAGAGTTTCGCCTTTAGAAACGCTGGAATTGTTAGGGTCAGAAAAACCGATTACACGCCCTCCCATACGGTTGATTGCAGATTCAAAACTAAGTCTTGTACGGGTAGACGGCTCAAAAAATAAAGTGGCAACCACCTTGCCGTCAAGAAGATGCTGATCGGGATTTTTTTCCAAATCCTCTGCAATTTCCAATACACGGAGAATCTCTTCGGTAGAGAAATCGGTGATGGATATTAGGCTTTTATGATTCATTATTTTAGGAATTAATTATCAAGTTTTTACAAAAACATAAATCAATTATGTTTTACCGGGAATGCGGCTCTAAAGAACCTCACAAAAATAAGTATTTTTTGAGAATAATCTTAATAAAAACAATATAATTTTTTTTTCATAAAAATTAATAGTCTTAAATACTTTTTAGTAATTTTGTTGCAGAATTCAATATTATTTTTTTCAAATAAAAATAACGCAACGTGGAAACATACTTAAATGAGCCAAAATACTTAGTATCAGTGGATTGTGTAATTTTTGGATACGAGAGTGAAGAACTTAAAATCTTATTATGTCCGCGACTTGTAGCACCAAATTATGGCAGTTGGTCGCTAATGGGCGGTTTTGTAATGCCGGACGAATCGTTGGATCAGGCAGCTAACAGAGTGCTGAAATCTACTGTCGGATTAGAAAATATCTACTTGGAACAAGTAAAAACATTTTCCGACCCGAACCGTGACAGCGGCGGACGAGTAATAAGCCAAGCATATTTTGCTCTTATAAGAATTTCCGAACAGGACAAAAAACTTGTAAGAAACAAAGGAGGCCACTGGTGGGAAATCAACCAACTGCCCGAAATGATTTTCGACCACGGCGAAATGATCAAAGAATCATTAAAAAAGCTTCAGTCTGTGGCATTTACAGACCTTATCGGCAGAGAATTGCTACCGGAAAAATTCACATTGTCGCAATTACATAAATTATATAGTGTGATTTTCGGTAAAACATTTGATTCGGCTAACTTCCGAAAAAAAGTTCTCTCTACCGGAAAACTTATTAAACTTGACGAAAAGGAAACCAAAAGTAGCAAAAAAGGTTCGTTTTACTACAAATTTTTAGCTGACTAAAATATACAAAATGAATTTACTACTCATAATCACAACATGTTTTTACTCGCTGATGGCATTTCAAGACAGCAACTTGCTGCCCGACAACATGCGTCGTCCGGAGTATTTCAACAAGCTGAAATTTAATGCTTATCTTGTAACCCACAAGAAACAGTATTACAGACTTTTTACTCACGGATTGATACATGCCGATGTTATGCACTTAGCATTCAACATGTTAACATTATATTGTTTCGGCGATTTTGTTATTGACTGTTTTTCTAAAATTACAGTCCCAAATGCCGGAGCATTCATATATTTAGGATTTTACATCTCGGCATTAGCAGTATCATCCACACTGGATTTAGCACGACACAAAGACAACATGTATTACAATGCAATCGGCGCGTCGGGAGCTGTTTCGGCTGTGATTTTTGCCGCTATAATTTTTAACCCGATGATGAAAATCAACTTTTTTTTCATACCGATAGGAATTCCGGGATGGCTTTTCGGAATTTTGTATCTGACATATTGCATCTACATGGATAAAAGAAACAACGATAATATAGGACATTCAGCACATTTCATGGGCGCAGTCTACGGACTTTTGTTCCCGATTTTACTGAATCATGATGTTATATTTCATTTTATCAAACAATTTACTTATTAATTTAGTTTTATTTATTTTACTTTTAGACAAAAATACCAATGGCAATTATAAATCAACAAATACTACTAAACGGACATTATCATTTGTCATCAAGCGCGATATTCGGTACAGAAAACAGAAGTTTTGCATACGGAGATTGTATCACGGAAACTATACATTCATGCGCAGGACGTTTGTGTTTTTTCAAAGAACACATGCAAAATTTAAGAGATGCTATGAAAATAGCAGACATGGAAATCCCGCAAAAATTCTATCTTGAAACCGATGAATTTTACAGCGAAATATCCAAAATGCTTGTAAAAAACAAAATATTCAAAGGTTCAAACGTAAAAATAATGGTTTTCAGAACCGAAAGCGAAAAATTTATACCGGATTCCAACAAGATAGAATACATCGTAACCTGCAACCCGATGAATATCACCGGAATACCTTTTGAGCCGGAAGGACTTTTTATTGACATCTACGAGGATTACAGAAAAAGCAACAGTCCGCTAAAAAATTATAACACTCACGAATCAACATTTTTGAGAACTTTAGCCGTAAAACAAGCGTACAAAAACCGTCTTAACGATGCCTTGATTCTCAATCAACAAGGAAATATCATAGCATCAGCACAATACGGCAATGTATTTGTAATAAAAGAAGACCGCGAAACTTCCAAAAAAATCATTTACAGTTCTCAAACCCGCGACGGCGCAACAAAAGATGTTATGAAAAATAATATCCTGACAATTGCTAAAAAAATAGGATTAATACCGGCTGAAAATCACACACTTATATCAGTTCCAATCACTCAAGAAATTGCAGAAGAAGCCGACGAAATTTTCTTTGCAAACACCGAAACCGGAATCCATTGGGTAAAAGCATTCAAAGACAAACGCTTTTATCACCAAATTTCGGAACAGATAGCCAAGGAAATCAACGACTTGTACTTACAAACCGAAGATTAATTCCAAATAGGATTAGACGGAAGATTCTGCCACATCTTGTAATGACCGCCAAGACTACCCACAGCCTCAGACCAAATATCAGTCTTGGCGTTGAAAATAAGTTTTGGATCGAGATTGCCGACAACCCAAAATTTTTTGTTGATTTCTTCATCAAGTTGTTTTGGCGACCATCCGGCATAACCGAGAAAAAATCTGACATCACGCTCAGAAATCACACCGGAATCTATTTTGCTGAGGATTGTCTTGTAACTGCCGCCGTAATAAACGCCGTCTGTAATTTTCTGACAATCAGGCACAATATCCGGTCCGAAACTATGTAAAGAGAAAACACAATTTACGGCTACAGGTCCGCCGAAACTCAAATTGGTAGGAAAACTGCCAAAGAATTTCATCAACCCGTTGAAATCTACATCAAATTTTATTTTTTTGTTGAGAATAAAACCTACAGTACCTTTTTCGGATTGTTCCACGATGAAAATCACCGATCTCTCAAAAACCTTCTCTCCCGAAAAAGGTTCTGAAATGAGAACTCTGCCCACTTTGGGTTCTAACCAATTTTCACCGATTTTCAATAAGTCGTTGTTATTCAGTCTGTTCATGTTAAGTCAGTTTTTTTGGTACGATAAATATTAGCTAACTAAATCCCAATTTTCTTTTACAGTCTTGCAATTTAATTAACATCACGATGTTAACAAAAATTAGTTATTTCACTACAAAACAGTTAGTTACAATATCTTTGCAGATTCAAAACGCAAAAATCGCAAAAAAATTGTTTCGTACAAAAATAATAAATTCAAAAATATAAATCAAATAAAAAAAAATATTAAATTTGCAGCAAAATAAATAAACAAAAGCAAAAACAAAAATGAAAATTTTAGGTCTGATACCATCGCGCTACAAATCGTCGCGTTTTCCGGGCAAACCACTCGCAATGATTGGTTCCAAAACAATGATTCACAGAGTTTATGACCAAGCCTCAAAGGCATTTGACGACGTAGTAGTAGCCACAGATGACGAAAGAATTTTCAACGAAGTGAAATCCTTTGGCGGTAAAGTTGTAATGACTTCGGAAAACCACCAAAGCGGCACCGACCGTTGCGCCGAAGCTGCTACTAAATATTGTAAAGAAACCGGCAAAACTTTCGACGCCGTTATCAATATCCAAGGTGATGAACCTTTTGTAAAACCGGAACAACTCAAAAGTCTCGGTAACCTTTTTGAAGACAAAAATGTTGAAATTGCTACTCTTATAAAACCGGCAAAATCTTCCGACGAAATTTTCTCGGAAAACGTGGTAAAGGTAGTAATCAACAAACTCAACGAAGCCATTTATTTCTCACGTTCACCAATTCCGTTTATGCGCGGCGTAGACAAAGATGAATGGCTAAACAAACAAACTTATTACAGACATATCGGAGTATATGCTTACAGATTTGATATCTTACAGAAAATCACACTGTTGGAGCAAAGCAGTTTGGAACTTACCGAAAAATTGGAACAAGTAAGATGGATAGAAAACGGTTACAAAATCAAAATTTGTAAAACAGATTTTGAAGGATTGGCAGTTGATACTCCTGAAGATTTACAAAAAATACTTGACACAATGGATGTCGATTAAATTAAACTTGGTATAAAATTTGCTATCTTTTATAATAATTACAAAAACACCTAAGGATAATACAATAAACAACAAATGAAAAATACATTAAAAATTTTGGTATCAACATTCATTCTCTCGCTGTGGAGCATGGGTGCTAATGCACAAGAAAACGAATACGTCCCGAATTTAACAAGCCGTCACGATGCGGTATTGTATCCGAACCCAACGTCCAACGGTCAGGTTAAGATAAAATCTGCTATCGTAATCAAGAATGTGGAACTTATCAGCATGATTGGCGAAGGCGAAGTGGTTCTCGACAACAAATTGCATATTTTCGACGAAATGACATTGAAAATAAGCGATTTGCATCCCGGAATTTATCTTGCAAAAATTACTTTTGAAGATAATAAAAGTATCATCAAAAAACTTGTAGTAAGATAAAAAAATTGCGATAATCGGGATTCTGATTTCATTAATTTTTTTTTGACAAACACGAAATGGATGCAATAGAAGCTTTGAAAACTCGCAGAAGTTGCCGTTCATACAAACCGCAACCCATTAAGGACGAGGAACTTCAAACAATTATTGACTGCGGACTCAATGCGCCGAACGGTATGAATACTCAATTGGCGAAAATAATTGTGGTTCAGGATATTGACAAGATAAAAAAATTGTCAGCAATGAACGCCAAAATCATGGGCAAAGAAAATGTTGACCCGTTTTACGGTGCTCCTGTTTGCTGCATGATTGTTGTGCCGGAAGATCCGGGGTATGGCAACGGTGCGGAAAGTTTTAAACTAAATCCTGTAAAAGACGGCTCGCTGATAATAGGCGCAATGCAAACCGCAGCTTGGGCTTTGGGAATCGGTTCGTGCTGGATAAACCGTTGCAAGGAAATGCTGGAACTGCCTGAAGGTAAGGAAATTATGCAACAACTTGGTCTTGAAAATTATGTTGGCGTAGGTTGCTGTATTTTGGGCTACCCTGACAACAATCCAAGTCAAAAAAAGATAAAAGAAGGTCGCATAATTAAATATTAAAAATACAACGAAAAATGCGATGTTGATACCAAAAATATGGTGTTGACATCGCATTTTTTGTAAAGTTTAGTAATATTCGATACTACGAATTTCAGTAAACTTGTTGCCACCGCTGATATGCCCATCGCGTTCTGTCCAATTGCCGTGGTCATCAATTTTCTGAATCTGGTACGTAACGGTTCGTACAACCTCCGCTTCGGAGATGTCGCCATCGCTATCCATTGTTACAACTTTTTTTACATGTCCGTTGTCATCAAAAGTATAGGTAACAATTTCTATAAGTCCCTCAGAATAAACAGTATCCGAAATCAAACGACCGTTTTCATCGTAAACATAACTAAATTTCCAACTCATACATTCGTCCGTATTTTCTTGAATTTCGTTAATACGTCGGTTCCCGTTTTGAGGATCGCGCGTGATGCTGTAAACAAACGGACTTCCCTCCTCTTCACGACCGGTTTCACCAAGCTCTTTTCCATTGCTGTCCAACTCGATACCTCGTTCGCTAAAGTTAATTTTGAAATCTGCTCCTTTTACAGTTTTTACTTTACCAAAAAGATGATGTTGCGCCCAATCACCTCCGTGACAAGTTTTTTTGTGCTCAACACTTGCTGACTGGCATTGTACTTTTGTTACGCCCGAAGTTTCGGTTTTAACAGGCTGATTGACTGTTCCTGAGCCGCAACTTACAAGAAACAATCCGCAAGTAAAAGCTACTAAATAATTGGTTTTCATAAAATTAGGATTTAATTTTAAACTTAGTAAGTTTAGATAAAAATAATCAGGAAAAATTTTTGCACTAAAGTAATAAAAATTTTAAAACAAACAAAATATAAAAAAAAGTTCGCGATGTTTTCATCAGCAAAATGTTATAATATAACCTGTTGTACAAGACAAACATCGCGAAGGGAAAAAATAATAAGGAAAAAGAAATCAATTTGTTCCTGATAATGTATTTGCTTTTCTTACCAAAACTTTCAATTCATCGATGTAGCCTTGGTCGTCGGATTTCAATGTTGAAAGTCGGTCTAAAACCGAATTGTACGACATCCCGGCTTTGAATTTACTATTGTTCAGCAACATCCCAAATTCTGCTACAGAACTTGAAAGTTTCATATTGTTGCTCGGAAGTTTTGTAAAATCTTTGTCGGTAACTTTTAAACTTACAAGTTTGCTTGTTGTATCAGACGGCTCTTTGTAACGAAATTTTATTGTAAGCCAATCAGCACTATTTACCGATGTAAGTTTCTGATATTCAGATTTTACAGTAGACGGAATTTTCTCTTTGCTGGTAGTAGGAACAAGTTCGTAAAGAGCTGTTACAGAATGTCCTGCGCCCATATCGCCCGCATCTTTTTTATCGTTGTCGAAATCTTCGTTGTTGAGAACACGGTTTTCGTAACCAATCAAACGATAACTTTTTACTTTGTTCGGATTGAAATCCACAAGCAGTTTCACGTCTTTTGCTACAGTGTAAAGCGTTCCCCAAAGTCCGTCGCCGAGAGCTTTTTTGGCTTCAGCGTAAGTGTCGATATAATAATAATTTCCGTTGCCGTAATCAGCTATTTTTTCCATCATACTGTCGTTGTAATTTCCCATTCCGAAACCAAGAACTGTGATGTAAATACCTGACTCACGTTTTGTTTCAATCAAAGTTTTGAGTTCGGCATCGCTCGACTGACCAATATTGAAATCACCGTCAGTAGCTAAAAATATACGATTGTTGCCACCTTTGATAAAATTTTTCTGAGCAATGGCATACGCACTGTCTATTCCGGCTTGACCTGCGGTATAACCGCTCGCCATCAAGCCTTCCAATGTATTGACTATAAGTTTTTTACCTTCTGTATTACAACGTGTTGACTGAAGTTTTACGCCCGAACCCGATGCGTATGTAACGATAGCAACACGGTCGTTTTCTGTCATATTTTCAACCAAAACTTTGAAACTGCGAATCAACAACGGCATTTTGTTGTACTCGTCCATACTTCCGCTGCAATCAATCAGGAAAACAAGATTGGAAGGCGGAACTGTTTTCGGATTCAAATTTTTGGCTTGAAGTCCCAAACGTAAGAGTTGATGTTCTGAGTTCCAAGGACATCCGGAAATTTCGGCATTGAGTTTCACCGGAGAATTGTCGGTAGGAAAAGGATAATCGTATTTGAAATAATTAATCATTTCCTCGATTCTTACACTACCGCTCGGAGGCATAGTTCCATAGTTTAAGAAACGCCTTACATTGGAATATCCGGCGTTGTCAACATCCACACTAAAAACGGAAATCGGATCTGTTTCTGAATTTTTGAAATTGTTTTCTTCCTGAGAATCATAACGTTCGTTGTTCAATCGCGGGATTTGAACATCGTTACTCAATCCGCGAACATTTGCGAAACCGGGCATATCCAAAACTTCAACACGATCCTCCAAAACTTCAAGTACGTCAGCTATTACTTGTTGATCAGGCATAAGAGTAACAACTCCGATATTTGTTCTGCCTTTTACGGCAATCTCTTTGGAGATGAACCCCGAAATCGAAAATTCTAACGTAGCATTAGTTGCAGCCAAAATCGTAAATTTACCATCGTTTTTGGTTCTAACTGAGCGGTTTGTACCTTTTATTTTAACGGTAACACCCGACAAATTATTCCCCTCGGAATTCTTTACAACTCCGGATACATTAATTTCTTTTTTTATATTATCGCACACTGCTGACGATTCACCGATACTATAACCGGCTACATAAGACAACGGCAAAACCGTAATCACACCCAGAAATGCTATAAAAATCCGTTTCATAATTTTTTTCTATTAATTGAGATTTACATTTAAAGGATATAAAATAATCTCAAATTTCATAATTTTATTACGCTTTTTTTATATTTTTTAGGGAATGGAAAAAAAATTAATGTCACATCCCGTTTTGTTTTTTTTGCACCTCGATTTTTCATCAACCGACAACAAAAAAAAATTTGTAAAACATGTATTCAAAAACAAAAATACGAGAATTTATGTTTAATTTTGTAATTTGAAAATATCAATTACAATGAACGACAAAAGCAACAACATATCTTTTTCCGACCCGTGGGACGATTCCCCGATGGACGTTACCAAAGAAGTAAACTTCATTTGGTCGATTGCCAACAAACTCAGAGGTACTTATCAGAGCGACAAGTACAAGAATGTCATTATCCCTATGACAATTATCAGGCGGTTTGAGTGCGCTTTGGAGCCTACCAAAAAGGCTGTGTTAGACAAGGTAACTGCCAATCCTCTCGAACCCGCAAAATCATTATATAAGGTGTCGGGCTTTCATTTTTACAACAAAAGCAAATACACCCTTGCGCGACTTGTAGATGATGCCGACAACCTCGCCTCTAATTTCAAGAGTTACATCGGCGATTTTTCCGAAAATGTGCAAAACATCATCAAAAACCTTGAATTTGAAAAGGAAATCGACAAGATGGACAAGCACGACCGATTGTACGCGGTGGTGAAGGCGTTTAGCGAAATAGACCTCGACCCCACAAAGATAGACAACATGACCATGGGATATATCTTTGAGGAACTGATACGAAAATTTTCAGAAAATGCCGAGGCGGGCGACCATTACACCGGACGCGACATCATCAAACTTATGGTGTCGGTGCTAACAGCCGAAGGTTGCGGCGATATTTTCGACAATGCCAAGGTAATCACCATTCTCGACCAAGCATCGGGTACGGGCGGTATGTTGTCGATTGCCAATAGTTACATCAAACGCATGAACCCATCGGCAGACATCCGACTGTTTTCGCAGGAAATCAACCCCGAATCTTACGCCATGTGCTTTGCCGAGATGCTTATACGCGGTCAAAACGCCGACAATATCCGTCTGCAAGACTCAATGAAAATGGATTGTTTCCCCGATACCAAAATGCGTTTTGTGATAGAAAATCCGCCATTTGGCACGGCGTGGGGCGGCAAAGACGCGGCAGAAGGTTGCGAAGATGCGGTTAATGCCGAAGTCAACAAAAAAGAATCGGGACGTTTCCCAGCCGGTGCGCCGGGCACGGGCGATATGCAGTTGCTATTTGTGCAGTCGGCATTAGACAAACTCGACGACACCTGCGGACGGTGCGCCATCATAGAAAACGGTTCGCCGCTCTTTACCGGCGGCACATCGTCGGGCGAATCGCAGATAAGGCGTTGGCTGTTGCAAAACGACTATTTGGAAGCCATCATACAGCTCTCTACCGATATGTTTTATAATACCGGCATTGCCACATACATCTGGATTCTGTCGAAATGCAAATCTGAAAAACGCAAGGGCAAAGTGCAACTGATTGACGCTTCGGGATTCAAACACGCTTTGCGCAAATCGTTGGGCAACAAGAGAAACGAAATTTCGCCCGACGACCGCAAGGCTATTACGCAGTTGTACTCCAACTTTGAGGAAAACGAATTTTGCCAGATACACTTCAACGAGGCCTTCATGTATCGCGAATATTCAGTAATGCAGCCATTGCAGCGCAGTTACGCCATCACCGACGAGCGAATCGGCAACATGATTTCGTCGGGTGCGCTCTCCGCCCTGTACGACGAGGCAAAAGTGGCGGAACTCGAAGGCAAAGAAGAACTTACGGGCAAGGAAAAAGACCGCCTCGATAGTTACGCAGCCAGCAAGCCGGTCTATGATTCAATTATCGAAACCCTCAACAACGCCGTTTCCGACAAGGTTTACAACAATCCCAAGACTTTCATCCCGGTATTGGCACGCCTTATCACCGACAAATACAACGGCAAAGACTTGTCGAAATTTGTAGAAAAAGTAGCCAAAGGTCTCTCCAAGATGGACAAAAACGCCGAAATCCAGCGCGACAAAGCCGGCAACATCATCTACGACCCCGACAGCAAGGATATTGAAATTGTGCCTTACAAAACCAATATCGACGACTACATGAAGGCGGAAGTATTGCCGCACGTGCCCGACGCCAAATATTTCTTTGAGGAAGACCTCTCCAAAAAGAAACCCGTCATCAAAACCGGCGCAGAAATACCCTTCACCCGCTATTTCTACAAATACCAAGAGCCAACCCCATCCGACGAACTCCAAAAACAGTTTTTGGACTTGGAAAAATCGGTAAATGAGAGGATTGAAAAATTGTTTAACTAAGGAAAAGTTGTTATATTTGCAGCAAACTAATGGAGGACTGAATATGGATGCAAAGACAATCAACAAACAATTGAAGGACTTGTACGACCAATGGCTGAACAAAGATTTAGCCAACAAGTACGACATCAAGGAATACACATATCCTGTTTTGATGAAATGCAATTCAGAATACTGCAATAGCAAGACAAAGATATTGTTCATCGAAAAAGAGACAAAAGATTGGTTCTCAGGCAACGATGGCTACAAATCAACGCCGAAGTCCAGAACTTTGTATAATATTAATACATTGATGGATTGGTATGATTTGTTCAATGAAAATCTATCTCGCAAGGAAAGTTCTACCGATTATTTTGAAAAAATAATGGTAAAGACCACAAAGGAAGTCAATTCAAAATTTGATTGCCTGTGGACATCTATGTTGAAAATCAAAAGAAGTTTGCAAAAGTTTCCAACAAGGAAAGAACTCTATTATTGCGAAGACGTCAATATCAGCATTTTATCACGCGAAATTGAAGTTACCAATCCCGATGTAATAGTATTTGTCACTGCATCCAGCAACAACAATGATTTAACCTTAATCAAATATGTTTTGGGAACTGATCCCTTGTTTATTCCAATAAAGGGAAACAACCAAGTTTTTTTGGTAACCAACCAAGAAATCAACAAACTCATTGTTAGAATGCCAAATTATTCAAGTCAATTGAATACTATGTTCCAAACAATCTCTACCCTTATCAAAGAGAACTCCAATGCTAACAAATATCAAACTGTCAAATTTCAGAATTCACAAGTCAACCAATATCAATATTTCTAATCGCTTTGTTGCATTAGTGGGCAAAAATGATGTTGGCAAGTCTTCTGTATTGGAGGCTTTGGACATCCTATGTAATAGCGAAATTAATTTTGAAAATGCTTATTTGAAAGGAGAAGACCGCATCAACAACATTCACTTTTTTGAACAGAGAGAAAATAGGGATTTGGAATCATTAATTATCAACAAGTCTCTCGCTGAAATTTCAACAAAATGTAATGAAATTTTGGCGCGATTTGACCAATATTCCAATTTGGAAAAAAACAAAGACATTGCATATCTTTGGGAACAATACCTGAATAGTTTTGGCTCAATCGACATCAATTTAGCCAAAAGAGGTTCAGGATTCAAACGACTTTGCGAAATATATTATTTCATTATGAGAAGTTTGGCTGAATATTCCAATGGACCAATCATCCTTGCCGTTGAAGAACCCGAAATCTCTTTGCATCCGTCTCAACAAAGGGATATTGTAAATAGGTTGCAGGATATTCTGAATCTGCCAAATACACAAGTAATCATTTCAACTCATTCGCCCTATATTGTTAATGAATTGAAAATCTCATCCATCACGGTATTAAAACGAAAAACAGACAGCCAAGGCAACGAACTTGACGAAATAGAGCCAAATCCGTTGAACGATAGATTGTTGAAAAAACCGCTACTTTGCGAAATCAACTATTTGGCTTTCGAGGTAGCGTCTTACGATTACCATATCGCGCTATTTGGTTTGATGATCAATTTGATTAACACAAAATTCGGTTTCTGCGACATCGAGCATATTGATTCAAAATGCCTCAAAAACGAACCGTTTAAATCGTTGACTTCGTGTCATACATATTTTAGAACAGGTAAAGACGAGGAACTAATCGTAAGGAAGCCTGCCGAAACCGACCCTTTGAAACGATATGTCAATGACGATTATTCTCTCCAATATTGTGTGCGAAACTATATCGACCATCCTCACGAAATCAACAGTGATTTTGGGAAAATGAATATAGTGGAAACATCAATAAAACAAATGATTAACATAATTACCGAACTAAAAAAATTACCCGACTAACACTATGAAAAACTCTAACATACAATGGATTGGCGATATTCCTGATGATTGGGAGGTGATGCCCAATAAATATGTAATGTGCAAAAAAAAGGATATTTGCAGTCATTATAACGGCGAAAACATATTATCTCTTACAATGAATGGAGTAATTGTTAGAGATTTGGATGCCGGAGGTAAAATTCCTGCGACATTCAATGGGTATCAATATATACATCCAAATAATCTTTTGATGTGCCTTTTTGATTATGATGTTACTCCGCGTTGTATTGGATTAATTAAAAATGAAGGAGTTACAAGTCCAGCATATAGTCAATTTGTTTTGAAAAATGGTAATAATCCATCATATTATTACTATTACTATTTAATGTTGGATAACACAAAAGAATTATTGCATTTAGCAAAAAATCTAAGACATTCATTTACCGAAGAACAATTGGGAGTAATTCCCGTTTGTGTTCCTCCCCTCGCCACCCAAACCTCTATCGCCACCTATCTCGACGCGAAATGTTCGGAGATAGACGGTTTGATTGCGGATATTAACAAACAGATTGAAACCCTCAACGAGTTGAAAAAATCTACTATCACTGAGGCTGTTACAAAAGGTTTGAACAAAAATGCAAAACTCAAAGACAGCGGTATTCAGTGGATTGGAATGATTCCGGAAGGGTGGAGAGTGAGTAGAGTAAAATATCTTGTAGATTCTATTACAAAAGGTAATGGAATAACAAAAGAACAAGTTTATGAAGATGGAGATATTGACTGTGTTAGATATGGAGAAATATACTCTAAATATAATAACAAAATAACCACTTGTTTGTCCAAAACACGAAGCAACGAAATACTTAGTCCAAAAACAATATCTTATGGAGACATTTTGTGTGCAGGAACAGGAGAATTAATAGAAGAAATTGGGAAAAATGTGGTTTATTTAGGAGAAAATAAAAGTTTGGCAGGTGGTGATATAATAATTATCAAACACAAACAAGAGCCAAGCTTTCTAAATTATCTTCTAAATTCTAATTATGTTCAAAGTCAAAAAGGTAGTGGAAAACTAAAATTGAAAGTTGTCCATATTTCAGGTATGGAAATAGGAAATTTAGTAATAGCACTTCCCCCCCTCACCGAACAGCGCGACATCGCGACGTATTTGGATACGAAATGTACGGAATTTGACAGCATCATCAGCGACAAGCGAAAGCAAATCAGCACGTTGGAGGCATACAAAAAATCATTGATTTACGAATATGTAACGGGGAAAAAACAGGTGTGAATAAAAAAACTAAACCCACCGGCTTGACCGAAGTCAGGGGCACGGTGGGATTCAACGTTGCAAATATAGAAAGGATTTTTTATATTTGCAAATATTTTACGAACTTTTTTTAAAAAGAACGAATATCAAAAGATACAGACACTTTTTATGTGGATGGATATAGACAGCCGCGCATTGCTTTACGGCATCGACCATATCCAACAGGTCTGTTCAAGGGTTAATGAATTAAAATAAAGCAACAATTATCATTGATTTACGAATATGTAACGGGGAAAAAGGAGGTGGAATAAAAAATTATTTTGTCAATTGAATAATTAATTGTAATTTAGGGTTGTAAAAACAAAACGATATAGAAATGCTGTATTTCTCTGATTACAAACAACATAACGATTGCAAAATCAATCCTTCGCTTTTGTGGGAATACGAAACCGACCACATAGACTACAAAGCGATGCGCAATATTATTGTGCAAAGAGTTTTGGAACGCGGTTGGATGAGCGACTACTATGCGATGTTCAATTTGTATGGTTATAGAGTTGTACGTCAGGCAGTAAAAGAAATACCATATATGAACGACAAGGACATGAGTTTTGCTTGTCAGTTGTTCAATCTTAAAAAGGAGGATCTGAAATGTTACAAGAACAAACTCTCCAAACCTCAACTTTGGAACTCCTAAAAAAACTTATGTCCGACAGTGAGTTGGTAGATTTTTATCTTGTGGGCGGCACAGCACTCGCTTTGCGGATAGGACACCGAATCAGCATAGATTTAGACTTGTTTACATGCAATTTGTTTGACAATATGCAATTGCGTGAATATTTGGAATACAATTATGGATTCAAAACAAGTTATATTGCCGCTAACACATTGAAAGGAGAAATAAATGGCGTTAAAATCGACTGCATTACACATAAATATAAATGGCTCGACACTTCCACAATCGACGGAATTAGATTGGCAGGAATAAAAGATATATGCGCTATGAAATTAAATTCAATAGCCGGCAACGGAACTCGAATAAAAGATTTTATTGATTTGGCATACTTGTCGCAGCATTACTCTTTAAGGCAGATGTTAGGCTTTTTTGAAGAGAAATACAATGCAAATCCTGTTATGGTGCTCAAAGCCATTACTTTTTTTGACGAAATCAATTACAACGAACCTGTAAAACTTTGCAATGCAACCAAACTTAATTGGAAAAAGATTGTAAAACGTCTGTCAGAAATGACAAAATATATTGACAAAAAATTTTCAGAACCACCGCTTTAATTCAAAGGTCTAAGATGAATACCATATTATCAGAAAAAGCATATCAAAGAGCCATCATCGATTATCTTGTAACAGAAAACGGATACATCGAGCGCAACAGCAAGCAATTCAACAGGCTGTATGCGATGGATACCGAATTGCTGATGAAATTTCTCCTCGACACTCAGCCCGACGAGATGGAAGCCTTGCGCAAAATCTATAAGGACAAACTTGAAGAAACCATCATCGGCTGCATCAATATGGAAACCACCAAACCCAAAGGCAGCCTTATCGATGTGTTGAAACACGGCATTGAAATCTCAAACAAAAAACTGTCGCTCTATTACAACAAGCCCGTTACCGATTTCAACCAAAAAGCCGTTGCCAACTATCATAAAAACATCTTTTCGGTGATGGAAGAGGTATGGGCGTCCGACAAAGAGCGCATCGACCTTGTGATATTTCTCAACGGCATTGCCATTATCACCTTTGAACTCAAATGCAATCTTGCCGGTCAAAGTTACCACGACGCCATACGTCAATACCGCACCGAGCGCAGCCCAAAAACAAGGCTCTTTATGTTTAAGAGCGGCGTGCTTGTAAATTTTGCAATGGATTTGGAGCAAGTGTTTATGACCACCCAACTTGCCAAAGAAGATACATTTTTCTTGCCGTTTAATATGGGCAACGGCGAAGGCATCAACACCGGCGCGGGCAATCCAATATACGAAGATAAATACAGCGTGTCGTATATGTGGGAAGACGTTTTGACCAAAGATTCGCTCCTTGAACTTATCAGCAAATTTATTTTTCTGCAAATCAAGGAAGAAACCAACGAAGACACCGGCCGCAAAAAGGTGAAGGAATCAATAATTTTTCCACGTTACCACCAGCGCGACGTTGTGCACAAGGTGTTGAGCGACGTTTACGAAAATCATTCGTCGCGCAATTACCTGATACAGCACAGCGCAGGGTCGGGCAAAACCAACTCTATTGCATGGCTGGCTTACCGCTTGGCATCTCTCCACGACGCCAACAACGAAATCATTTTCAACAATGTGGTAATAGTTACCGACCGTGTAGTGGTTGACCGTCAGTTGCAGCAAGCCATCTTGGGCATGGAGCACAAATCGGGATTTATAAAAGTGATGGACGACAAATGCAACTCGTCGGACCTCGCAATGGCACTTGCCGGCAACACCAAAATAATTGCCACCACCATTCAGAAATTTCCCTTCATACTCGAAGATGTAAAGGAACTCAACAAAAAACGGTTTGCGGTAATCATCGACGAAGCTCACTCCTCCACATCGGGCAAAGATATGTCGGCGGTAACAATGGCACTTGGCTCTGACACCCCCTTTGGCGAAGAAGCCGACACGCAAGACAAGATAACCAGCGAAATTGCAAAAAACGGCAAACAAGCCAACGTATCAATTTTTGCCTTTACAGCCACGCCCAAAGCAACAACGCTGTCACTGTTTGGCACCCAAAACTCTCGCGGACAAAAAGAGGCGTTTCACCTTTACTCCATGAAACAGGCGATTGAAGAAGGATTTATCTTGGACGTTTTGCAAAATTACATCACATACACCACGATGTACCGTCTCAACAAGGAGATAGAAGAAGACCCCGAGTGCAAGACCAACGCCGCAAAACGTCAGATTGCCCGTTTTATAGAACTTCACGACACCAACATCGCCCAAAAAATAGAAATCATTGTAGAGCATTTTCGCACCACGGTAATGCAAGAATTGGATTGCAAAGCCAAGGCAATGGTGGTAACGGCATCGAGAGAAGGTGCGGTAAAATACGTAAAAGCCTTCAACGATTACATCGCCAAAAAGAAATACAGCAACATCAAGGCGTTGGTGGCGTTTTCGGGCAAGGTAACGCTGAGTGGCGACGACACCAATTACACCGAACAAGGCATCAACGGATTTAGCGAAGACAGTCTGACACGTCAATTCGACAAAAATGATTATCAGGTACTTATCGTTGCCAACAAATACCAAACAGGATTTGACCAGCCCAAACTCTGCGCGATGTACATCTTGAAAAAACTTCGCGGAGTAAACGCCGTGCAAACCCTCTCGCGCCTCAACCGCATCTGTCCGCCATACGAAAAGAAAACTTTTATACTCGATTTTGTTAACGATTATCAAGACATCGAGGCGGCTTTCTCAACGTATTACACTACGACATTGCTTTCCAACACCATTACGCCCAATGCCATTTACGATTTGGAAGCCGAAGTGGACGGATATTATGTGCTTGACCCGATGGACGTAGAAAAAGTAAACGACATTCTCTACAATGCCACCCTCGACGACAGGGGCAATATGTCGGCAAAGGACAGAAAACAGATAACCTTCTGTTGCCAAAAAGCCAAACGAAACATCGAGCACAACCGCACCAAGGAACAGCAACGCGAGGTTTTGGTAACGTTCAGGCATTTTGTAAGATTTTACGAATTTTTGATACAAGCCACTTGTTTTGAGGATGTTGAGTTGCACAAGAAGTATAGATTTTTGAAACTGATACTCTCGTATTTCAGCATCGACGATTCGGGCGCGGGTTTCAACATCAAAGGCAAAATCTCCGCCAACAATTTCAAAACCAACATCAAGGAAAAACACGAAACATCGCAATTTGTGTCGAAACCGGTATTGAAATTGCCATTGGCAGACATCAATTTATCGGAAGACAAGCGCGAAAAACTATCGCAAATAATAGCCGACATCAACAGTCGCACCGGCAAAAACTTCGACAACGAGGTTGCGGTAAAAGCCATGCTTCAAATCAAGGACATCATGATGAAATCCGATTCCCTGAAAGCCTCGGCGCAAAACAACACCGCCAAAGATTTTGAGTTTACCTACTTCGACAACATCGACGACGCCCTGATAGAAGGTCTTGAACAAAACAAAGATTTCTTCACGCTCCTCCTCAACAACGACGACATCAAAAAACAAGTCCTCGGCATATTCTCCGACGAAATTTACATGTCGCTACGCCGCGAAGCAGACACCGAGAATACTCTGCCAATGGCAGCCGAACCCAAAATATGCTTCAGAAAATAAGTAAATTTATAAGTTAGAAAATTTTCAAAAAAAATCAGTCAATATAAAAAGTCTTTTTAATATTTATTTTTACAATAGTAGTAGTAGTAGTAGTAG
>JAFXZT010000010.1 GCA_017541145.1 Bacteroidales bacterium
CCCTTCTGTGGCATAATTATGCGGTTCGCTGCCGAAAGCTGGTTGGCAAAGAAGGTTTCGCGTATAGTGCCAGTCTCTGCCTTACATGACAGCGCATCCATAATGATAAAAACTTTTCTCTGGACAGAAAATATTTTTGCAAATATCTTTCTCTATATAGACGATTTTTGATTAAAAGTTTTCTGTATATAGACGATTTTTGGTACGAAGAAAATGCTGTTAGGCAAGATATTTTTAGCAAATAGAATGAAACCCCTATGGGGTAGATGATTGGTTATAAGTGTATTTTATTGATATGTATGCCCTAACGGGCAAGAGGATTACTACCTTGGCAGTGAGCTAAAGGTTGCAAATCCTTATATTCTAGCCTTCGGGAGTACAAATCCAGAAGGACAGAATCAGTCATCTTCTTTTACAATTTTGGTAAAATCAGACCAATTTTCAACTTTAAATGCTCGTATATCTCGTACTGCTGCTTTAAACCAATTTGTTTTCTTCAAAGCATTCCTTGATGTCCATATCAAAAGCAATTGCAAACATTTCGCTACAATGCTACAAAATAACGGCTCTGACCAAAGAAAATGCGGCCGAACTTGTCTTTTATTGATATGACCAAACCTATAAACGGATTATGCTCAACATCAATAACTTCACCGTCAATCCAATCTGCCTGTGCTGTAAGTTGTGGACTAACTTTCATCTTGTCTCCGATTTTTGGTTCCATAATTTCTGCCATTTTGTTTTTGCAAAGATACTTTATTTTCGGCAGACAGCAAGAAAAAATATTATTGGATTAGGTTATTGGCAAAATATACACAAACTCTCTCCAATCCGGATGTTGACAATATTGCTCAACCAACTGCTCTGGCACATACAAACGGCAAGTGTCGGTAGGAACGCCTTCGAAGAAGCCATTGCTTAATTATTGCCCTAACGGGCAAGAGGATTACTGCCTTGACAGTGAACTAAAGGTTGCAAATCGTTGTATTCTAGCTGTCGGGAGTACAAATATCGAAGGACAGGAGATAAAATATGCGTAAGGCGAAGCATCCTGAAATACTTTGCCTTACGCATTAGGGACTGGCACTATTGAAGTCATTTATCCGAAATCTGTTTCTCCCATTCAGCACAACTAGCCATTATGACTTTGAAGAAATAATAACCCCAAAATTTTCAAACACAGCCGAAATCTTTTTCTTATAATCATCAACACTCATTCGGCTTCTATTGTATTCTTTTTCGATTTTTTTACATTCGGAAACGAGTTGACGTTGAATATGGACAGGGGGAAGTGGTATTTTTATTTCGTGGTTTAGATATTTACTATTTAGACTTTTTCCAAATGCTTTATTTCCTACATTTTCTAAATCTATCATCCTCCCATTAAATAATGTAAATAAATATTCGTCTATAATTTGTGTTCTTTCTTTGGGAATCAATCCAGCTATCGCTTCATTTGTATATAAATCTACCCCAGCAATTGCAGTTTTTCCAATAGTCAATTTAAAACTTAACAGTGTTGTTCCCTTAGGGATTAATTTTACATTTGAATTTTTTACACCTTCGTCAGTTATTTTCTCTTTGGTATTAGTAATGACCTGTCCTTGCATTTCAGCAATAGAAACCCAAAGATTCTTTCCTGTAAAGTATGACATATTTTTTCTTGATGGCGTTCCTCCTATTTTTATGTCACATACGCCATCATTTCCGCCCAATTTCACTAGTGGATATTTACTTACAATCTCAATCTTTTTATCAGCAGTAAGTTTTATTGATTTGTCAAATTCAGTTCGGCTAAAATCAACCATATCCGACAATTTGGTGCATGAAAGTAATTCGCTCATTTCACCATTGAACTCCGATTTAATTTCTTTTTCGTTTTCGCCGAAAGAAAATTTTGGACACTGTTCGTAAATATGCTTCCTTATAGCAAACGAAAATTTAGAGGAATCCCAAGCATCGTTTGGATTATAGAGTGGTGTTTCAATGTATTTTATGGAATTGATAGCAGCAACTACCTCTGCGTCTTTGTCGCTTTTATCAACTATTTCCTCATCAACCTCCGCAAATGATTTATTTGTTACATATTTGATGCCTTCGTCGCCTTTTCGATTACTCCAATCGTACCCTAAAAATTTGACTATTTGAGTCTTGTTGCTCTTGTTTCCTATTTTATCAGGTGGGGATTGGAGAATTGCCAATTTATTGTTATCAATTTGGATAAAAGTATTCAATTTATCACGTTCAATCTCTTTAGCAAACAAAATGAATTGTTTCCTAGCCTCTGCTTTTTCCCTGAATTTATATTCATCACTCAAACAATAGTCCGCAAAAAGTCTTCTGTATTCTTTCGAGTTCTCTTTTAAATCTTTTTTGAAACATGAAGATTCTTTATACCATTCCTTTTGAATATTTTTCTTAAATGCGCTTTTCTTGAAGTTCCTTTTGTAATCAATAAATATCTCATGATTCTCAAGAATTTCAACTAATTCGTCATCTTGCATAAATTTTAAATATGCAGTTTTGTCATAACCTTGTTTTTGTATATAATTGTCAATACTCTGCCAACTTAAATATTGTTTGTAGTCTTTCTTGTCTATAAAAGTATTCAAAAGACCTTCGGAATTTTTCTTCACTCTTTGAGCAAAAAGGACAATAGTATTTGTACCTGTTGACCCAAAAGTGCGACTATTAAGGTTCACTATTGCCAAAATGTTGAAATTTGCGAACAAGAGTTCACGCGTTTTTATGTAAAGACTACCATTTGTGAGAATTGAACTCGGAAGGACAATACCCATAAGTCCATTTTGTTTCAAAAATTGTTTTGACTTCTCAATAAAAAAACACTCAATAGACTTATTTGTTAAGTATGCTTTCTCTTCAATTGAACGTATAAGGGTAAATTGATTTCTTTCTTTTTCTGTAAGAGTTTCCAAAAAACCACTTACACTATATGGTGGATTTGCAATTATACAATCAAAACTATCATTGTCAAAACCTTGATAGCGTGCCTCTGCAGTATTAAACCAACTTAACGAATCTTTAAAAACTATTCGTGGATCTTTGCCACCATTGATAATTGTTGCAATTTTTGCCACTTGACTCAAAGTCGGACTCTTTTCAACACCAAATACTTTAGCATTCGGACAATTTTTTATGAACTCTGTCAGAAAATGCCCAGCACCACAAGCATAATCAAGGACTTTAACATCATCTGTATTTGGAAATTTTGGCAATGATTTGATTATGAAGTTTACAATGGGAAGTGGAGTAAAAAATTGACCTTCTGTCTGGTGCACATTTCTAGAAAGCAGTCCTTCAAACAAATCGCCAAAAAAATGGTTTGTTTCACTGTTGCTTAGATTAATATCTTGTATAAGTGCTGCAATCTTTATAATAATCTGAAAATTCTTTTCAAAATCTTCTTTATTTTCAACGTCTATAAAATTGAATTTCTTGATATTGTAAAACTTTATTTCTTCAAATAATTCCTTGATACCAGCAAAAAGTCCGTTTGTAACAGATCTATCCGTATCTTCAAAAATTTGCTTAATGTCACTTTCTTCTTTATTGACAACGTCAATATCAAATAACTGTTTCTTCCCTTTCTGGTAAAGGTTAAGTAATCTCATGCAATATTCTTTTGGAGTATCGCGAGTAATACCTTTATAGTAGAATTGTAAATCATCAGGATTATTCCTCTCGTCCGTTATCTTGCAAAGGAACAAGTCTATCAAGATATAAAAAGAATGTTCAAAATCAGTTATTGCATGGTTGCGCAATATGGTTGCAAACTCATGGTATATAGGTCTAATTTCAGCATGCGAAAGTTCCTTCAAATCTGCAATCGTATATTTAGATTTGCCAATTGAGTATTTGGCAATATCGTTTTCAAACAAACCTTTCGTTTCGAATGTTTTTCCGTATGTTTCATTCCAAACCTCAAAATATTTACCATGTGCATTTTTAAATGTTTTCGGATTTTCTAAATCTAAAATACATCTATCATTGTCCCTCAATGTTATTATATGACTTTTTACAATTACATTTTCCTCAAAATCAGCGGCAAAAAGCACAAGATTCTCACAAAAACCGAGTTCGTTTACCAGTGGTCCAAGATAGCTGAAAAGTTGGCCGCCGTCTTTTTGCATATTATTCCATTCCTTACTAAACTCGCCTCCAAAAGTCTTGTTTTCAATCAACACTAGTGGATTATATTCTTGGTCAAAAACAAGAATGTCTCCGTATGAAGGTTTATTAACATGTCCGACCTTAAAAGCAGGTTCGAAAACAATATGTTTTGCTTCATAACCTTTTTCTAATAATAGATGCACACATACAAGACAAACGAAGTTTTCTTTTGCCTTGAAATCTAATGTTGTGTCTCTATGAATCACAAAACCTTTTGACGGCTTTTCTTTTGTTGGGAATTCTCCATTTGAGAAGTCATTATCCAAAGGCTCGTAGATTATTTTCTGAGTTTTGAAATTGACCTCAATACTTGCTCCAGTTGTGTAAGTTTTCTTATACACATTGCTCTCTTCGGTAAAACCAAAATGTTTCAAGAGTGTTGCTAAATTTTCTTTTGTTATCATATCGGCGTTTTACTTTTTCAGCATTGCCACTTACCGATGATGCAGGTACGCAAACAAATATCTCGGAGTCGACATAAAAGAAGCGGGACTTCCCTTATGAGCTCCGAGGTATTTGGCGTAACCCGACCATCAAATAAGTTCCGTCCACGCAAGCGCGAACGTTTTACTGAACTTATTCAACGATGGTCTCTTTCTAATCGCCAAATTTTCGGAGCATCTCGAATAAATAGCAAACGCTATGATTAATACTATGTTATTTAAGTTTTACTTCATTCAATGTTAAAGTGGACTTCTATTTTTTACAATCTTCATGTCATTCCCCCTTCCTCCACCGAAGTCCATTAAACAGAGCCGGGGAAAAATGACAGCCCAAAGTTACAAAACTATTGCACAAACAGCGCAAAGAGAACAAGAAAATTTATCTATTTTTGTGCATTATAAATATTAGGTAATGAACCAGCAGTTGTCCAAGGCAAAAGCCAGCATATTAAG